>NZ_JBFOCL010000011.1:0-128431 GCF_040907785.1 Aeromonas sp. s8 | reverse complement strand
GCGTTGAAATACAGAACCCCCGATGCAGTACATAGGGGGTTCTGAGTAGAGAAATGCTAGTTGAAAATGTGTAAACCTATTTCAGGACTAGACATCAGCCATACAATCGGCACTGTGTGGTGCAGCGAGAGCAACGCTAGATGGCGGAGAGGTACTGCTGTTGCATCGCCAGCCAGCGGCCGTTATTGATAAACGCCAGCTGTACCTTGAGCAGGGCTGCAATTTCCGCCCGGTGCTTTTTATCGAGATAGAGAAAGACCTGCTCTTTGGTGATCTTCTGCCAGGGGGACGCCAGTGCAGGTTGAGAGGCGGGGCGCATCTTGATGAGCCAGTCCACTTTGCCTCGATGCAGTTGGGCAAGCCCTTGCTTCTCATCGTTCAACCAGATGACCTGATAGTTGCCGAGGAAGCGTTCGCACCACTGGATGCCGCGCAGGCAGCCAATCACGGTACCCTCGGCAGGGGGCCAGCTCGGGTTATCCCGTGGCTGACCATAAATCGCCGCCTCCGAGATGGGGGCACCGATCTGCAGCAAGTGGGGATAGGTCTGATCAAAGCCCTTGATCCGGGCCATATCGCCATCGACGGCATGGTCTGCCTCAATCAACTTTTCGCAGCGGGCATAGGTGCAGGGGATCAACTGAAAGTCGATGCCGGCCCGGCCAAACCAGTCATGAATAAAAGGGCGCAATATCGCAGTGTGTTCGACCGCTGCCGCCAGCTTTAGCGGGGTTGCGTGGGCAACGGGAATCAGCCCGACAAGCAGTAACCAGCCAATCCACTTCATATCGCACTCCTGAATCGGGCTTGTTTAAGCAGCACTGTTGCGACTATCTGTGCAGTGAAGAATAGCCGATAGGGATGGCTGCCAGACCGTTTCGCCAGCTATTCGTGACGGCCGGGTCAGGGGAGCAGCGCTGTGATCAGGATATGGGCCGCGCTCACCAGGATCACAGTGAAGGTCAGCCCCATTCCTACAACCCGATAACGGAAGTTCTCCGGCGTGCGGCTCATGCCAAATGCATGGCAGAGGCGGCCAAGCAGCAAGGCGCTCCCCAGCAGATGGATAAGCCAGGGGGCCTGGTTGCTGGTTTCGACGAAATAGATGAGCAGCAGGGCGAGGGGGACATACTCGGCAAAGTTGGCGTGTACCCGCATGGCGCGCAGCATGGCGGGATCATCCCCATGCCCCAGCGCCACCTTGCGGCTATGGCGGGTGCGAATGGTTCGAATGCTCAGCAATACAAACAGCAGGGCGAGCAAGGCCACGTAAACAGGCAGTATGGTCATGGTATCTGGTTCCTTGTGTGATGATATCGAGTGGCTGGTGTTGAGAGACGCGATATTGCTCGGCATCTCAATGGTTTGCCTTGAGGGTAGCAGCAAACTGCGTTAGCACGACCGTCATCTATTCACTTGCCATCTGCCAAGCGCAGGCGCAAAAAACAGCCCTGCCGAGGTGGCAGGGCTGTTTATTGATCATATTGATGGTGGGCAGAGCAGGGCCCCGTCATTACCCCTCATAAGGGAGGGAGGAGTGGTGCAGCACGATGCGCACCTTGCCATCATCCCCCTTCTTGAAACCCCAGGTCTTGTCGACTGTAGTTTCCTTGTTGTCGCGATCTACCAGATGCACCTTGCCCATGGTCAGCGCCATGTCGCCGTTGATATAGACGGCGGCATTGTCATAGCGATAGCTCTGCCAGTTTTTCAGGGCGAACCCTTTGTCGGCGGGGTAGGCGCTGTTGTTGCCGACAAAGTAGGCCAGCGCCCCTCGCGGTTGGTACGAAAGGTCTGCTCGCCACCGGCAAGGGTGGGTTTGAACAGCACTGGCCCCTGCTGGTAGCCATAAGCGCTGTCGAGCACCGACTCGGCGGTCGCCTTGGCGCGCTCAATCCCACCGGCGCGATAGTCATCGCTGATCTTGATGAGCGCCGCGCCCCAACCATCCTGCGCGGCCTTGATCTCCGCCTCGGTAATATTGTTGTTGGTGATTTCGGCTGCGCTGAGTGCGCCGCTAGCGGCAAGCAGGACGAGGGCAAGGGTGCTCTTCTTGAGGTGCAACATCATTGTTTTCTAACTCCTGATAGCGATAAACGAGCGGGCAGTGTAGCGAAGGGGCATGAACGGTTTTTGAACTGATTATTCAGGGTTGGGTAGTAAAAAGGTCGGTATATAGCTGAAGGTTTGGGTGTTTGTTTGGTAAGAGGCGCTCTCTTAATTAATGGCGGATGCCTGTATCCAACTTGATTTCTTTTCCAACAAAAAGCCCCGTCAAGTTAATTGGCGGGGCTTGGCTATTTGGGGCATTCAGTATCGGTGATTACAGCGCTGGCAGCATTCCAAGGCTGACGCTGATCTGTACGCCAACAATCAGCACGCCCATGGCGGCGGCCACTCCCAGCGCCACTACGCCACCCGGGGCGCGGTAGTGGTGGGCTGGCGCCTGTTTGCGGCTCTGCCACACCAGCGCCACCGGCAGCAGTACCGCGAGGATCGCCAGCGCAATGGCGGCGTAGCCCAGCGCCATGATAAAGCCCTGCGGGAAGTAGAGGGCAAACAGCAGCGGCGGCACAAAGGTGATGAGGCCAGTCTGGCTACGGCCCTGCCAGTTGTCCTTGCGGCGGGTCACCTTGGCCATAAAGTCGAACAGTCCCAGCGTCACCCCGAGGAAGGAGGTGGCGAGCGCCAGATCGGCAAACAGGTGCATCGCCTGATTGAAGGCGGGCCAGCTCACCAGCTTGCCGACGCTGGCGAGCAGGCTGTCGAGCGCGCCGCCATTGGCCAGCAGGGAGGATTGGCCGAGCAGCCCCAGAATGGCCACCTGCCACAGCACGTAGAGGATCAGCGGCAGGGCGGAGCCCCAGACAAAGACCCGGCGCAGCTGCTTGGGGCAATCGCCGAGGTAGAGCATCACGCTCGGGATCGAACCGTGAAAGCCGAACGAGGTGAAGATCACCGGCAGGCCCGCCAGCAGCAGCCCTTCCCCGAGCGGCATGGCGAGCAGATGTTCGCCCTGGGCGCGCGGCAGCAGCAACGCCAGCACACCGACCATGATCACCAGCTTGACGGTGAACATCAGCCGGTTGAGGTAATCCACCGAGCGGGTGCCGACACAAACCATGCCGCCAAACAGCAGGGTAAAGGCCCAGGCGGCCTGCTCCTGGCTCAGGGTGATGCCGGCATCGGCCAGCGCCTGTGCCAGCAGGCTGCTGCCACCGCTGATGTAGGCGGAGGCGAGGGCGTAGAACAGCATCAGGATGCAGAAGGAGGCGATGCGCTTGCCCCAGGGGCCGAGCAGGTGATCTGCCAGCTGGTGCAGGTACCACTTGCCGGTATTGAGGCTGGCTTCCACTTGCAGCATGGCGGTAAAGGCCATCAGGGCCCACAGACCAATCATCAGCAGCAGGGTGGCGGGGCCGCCGAGGGACGAGGAGGCCAGCGGCAGGGCCAGCATACCGGCGCCTATGGTGGTGCCGGCAATCAACAGGGTACAACCCAGAGTTTTGGTATTCATGTTATCCATCCGAACGTAGCGGTGTCAGTGCAAACAGGCGATGTCAGCATTGACGTCAACAAGAGGGGGCCAATTGGCGTTATCAGAAGGTGCCTCCGGGGATAGGGCCGGAGGCTAGCAATATCGGAACGGGAACATCTGTACCTAAAACCTGTCAGTTGTAAAAGATGGTTGCCACGTTAGCGGATCAAAATAGCGGAAACAACCCCTTTTATACGGTTCTTGTGCTGGCTTGTGGCAAAAAGTGGAAATAAATGATGACAGCGGTAGCTAATTGCAGAAAAAAGCACCGAAAAAATGACTGGCAGGGGCTCATTGATACAGGTCAGCCAAGTGGTTGCTGCACGGATGGGGGAGTGCCTTGTCGTGGCGTTGGCGTTTAGTTGTGGGGTGAAAGGAGTGTGGAGGCCAGTTGTTTAGTCGGCCAGACGGTAGAGAAAGCAAAGCGGGCGGGTAGGGTTGTGGGGGAAAACAATAAGGCTGCCGATGCTGGCAGCCTTATTGTCATCTGTTCGCTTTACCCACCCATTGACAGTAAATCGGGTCTGCAGCGGTCAGGTTAGCGACGGCGCTTGAGGGTGCGGCTCACATAGTGCAGCCCGCTCTGGTAGTCGCCGTTCACCGCCTTGAGCGCTAGCTCCAGCGCCTGGCTCGCCAGCGCGTCGTGCTGCTGGGGCAGGGAGTTGATGCCAAAGGGGAGGAAGTCGAGCAGCCGATCGTCCCCGAAGGTAGCCATGGCGAGCTGGCTCATATCGATCTCTTGCTCCAACAGGTAGTCGAGTACCCCCTCCATCAGGATATAGGAGGTGGTGATCAGCGCTTCGGGCAGCTGGCCCAGCTGCAGGTGCAGATCCTTGATCAGGCGATACCCCTCAAGACGGGAGAAGTGATCCCCCTCGCACAGGTGGCGAGCCGCGCCGTGACTGGCGCCCGCCTGCTCGAAACCCGCTTTGCGCTCCTGGCTGATCGTGAGTGCCGGCAGCGCAGTGATCAAGGCGATATGGCGCAAGGTCGGGGTGAGCAGGGAGCTGGTGAGATCAAAGCTCGCTTTCTCGTTTTCACTGGCGACGGTGACGAACTTGTCGGCTGCCATCGCCCGGTCGATGGCGAGGATCTGGCTGCCTTGCGCCTGCAATTTACCGTAGAAGGGGTCGTCCGGCGGCAGGCAGCTGGCCACCAGCAGGGCATCCACATGGCGGCTCACCAGCATCTGGGCCAGCTCTTTTTCGGTGGCGGGATCATCCTCCGAGCAGACGATCAGCAGCTGATATCCCTGTGCCCGCGCCCCTTGTTCCAGCCGTTTGGCCAGCTTGGCGTAACTGGCGTTCTCAAGGTCGGGCAGGATAAAGCCGAGGGTCTTGGTCTGGCCGCCGCGCAGGGAGGCGGCGCGGCTGTCCGGCTGGTAGTTATGGGCGGTGACAACGGCCATCACCTTGTCGCGGGTGGCCTGACTGATGCGGTATTGGTCGGCCTTGCCGTTGATCACATAGCTGGCCGTGGTGCGCGAGACACCGGCGAGGGCGGCGATTTCATCCAGTTTCATCATATTGGCTCTGTTTGAGTTGCAAGGCCCACGGTCACTGCCGGGTGAGGGTACCGAAAAGTGTGCGCGGGATCATATCATTGAAAAGCACTCTTTGTGGGTACTTGATCAATTCGCTGAAACGATTCAGTCTGAGTGTAAGTGAAACGATTCAGCCTGTCAGCAACGAAGAGACCCAGTGGCCTGAAAATCGGGCCCCGATCACAGTGAACCGTGTTCGGGTCTATTGTCAGCTGGCGAGTTATCCGAATGTTCAATTGTGACGTACCGGCGCGGCCGGAACCTGATGGAGAGTCTCTATGTTGAAGTTGGCGCGAGAGCAGATCTTGCTGGGGCAGTCGGTGGCGACCAAGTCGGACGCCATTGCCCTGCTGGCAGGCAAACTGACCGAAGCCGGTCTGGTGGAAGCGGGCTATGTGGATGGGATGCTGGCCCGTGAAGCGCAGCATGCCACCTATCTTGGCAGCGGCATCGCCATTCCCCACGGCACCACCGATACCCGTCATCTGGTGAAGAGCACCGGCGTCATGGTGGCCCAATTCCCTCATGGCATCGAGTGGGACGAGGGGCAGATCGCCTATGTCGCCATCGGCATCGCCGCCAAGTCCGACGAACATCTGGGCATTTTGCGCCAGCTCACCCATGTGCTGGGTGACGAGCAGGCGGCAGCCCAGCTCAAAGAGGCCACCGATGCCGACACCATCATCAACATCCTGACTGGCGCCACTGCCGCCAAAGAGGTGCAATACCTGACCCTGGCTGACTTCCCGGCCGATGATCGCGACCAACTGCTGCTGGGAGCCGCCGCCCGCACCAAATCGGCGGGCTGGGGCGATGCCGCCATGGTGAGCGCCCTGTTGGCAAGCGATCCCGCCTATCTGGGCGAGGGCGTCTGGCTCGCCCGGGCGCAAGCGGCCCAGACCGGGTGGGTGCTGGCCACCCCGAGTAGCGCCCTCACGGCAGGGGAGCTGCCGGTCAGCGCCATGCTGCTGCTGTGCGCCGCAGATAGCAGCCATCTGCCGCAACTGGAGAATCTGGCCAAACTGGCGGCTGCCGGTCAGCTGGCGACGCTGGCGGGCAATGACGCTCTGGCCATGCTGCAAGCTGGTCCTGCGAGCGGTCTTTCCGAAACCTTTACCATCATCAACCCCCACGGCCTGCACGCTCGTCCCGGTGCCATGCTGGTCAAGGTGGCCAAAGAGTTTGAATCCGACATCCGGGTTGCCAATCTGGATGGCAGCGGCGAGGCAGTCTCCGCCAAGAGCCTGATGAAGGTGATCGGCCTTGGCGTCAAGTGCGGGCACCGTCTGGCATTTCGCGCCGAAGGGGCAGATGCCGAAGCGGCCCTCAAGGGGATCGGTGAGGCCATCGCCGCTGGTCTCGGTGAGGGGGCACATTGATGAAGATTGTCACCATTACCCTCAACCCCGCCCTTGATCTCACCACCCGTCTCGAGGCGATGAGCCTTGGCGAGGTCAATCTGGTGAGCGAGGCCAACCTGCGTGCGGCGGGCAAGGGGATCAACGTCGCCATGGTGCTCAAGGATTTGGGCCGCGAGGTAGGCGTCACCGGCTGGCTGGGCGCAGACAATGAGCAGAGCTTTGTCTCCCTGTTTGGAGAGCGGGCGCTGGATGATCACTTTGTCCGTGTCGCGGGCAGCACCCGCATCAACGTCAAGATCTCCGAGCAATCCGGTCGGGTCACCGATCTCAACCTGCCGGGGCTCACCATCCAGCAAGGGGAGGTGAGCGCGCTGGAGCAGGCCATCGACCAATTGGCCCCTCACGCCGACTGGTTTGTGCTGGCGGGCAGCTTGCCCAAAGGGGTAGCCCCCGATTACTGCGCCCATCTGATCCGTCTGCTCAAGGCCAAGGGCAAGCAGGTGATCTTCGATTGCAGCGGCGCGGCCTTAAGCGAAGGGATCAAGGCGGCGCCGACCCTGGTCAAACCCAATCTGGAGGAGCTGAGCCAGTGGGCGGGTCGCCCTGTCAAGACTCTGGGCGAGCAGACCGAGTGCGCCCGCTCGCTGCAGGCAAGCGGCATCCCCAACGTGGTGATCTCCAACGGCGCCGATGGCCTGATCTGGTTTGCCCCGGATGCCGTTTGGCAAGCCATTCCGCCGCGGATGCAGGTGGTCAGCACGGTCGGTGCTGGCGATTCCCTGGTGGCCGGTCTTGCCCATGGTCTCAGCCTTGGCTGGGCGCCGGAGCAGACCCTGCGGCTTGCCACCGCCGTCTCGGCCTTGGCGGTCAGTCAGGTGGCGGTCGGCTTTGACGATATCAATGTGCTCAACCCTTTACTTGAACAGGTGCGCGTAGAGCGTCTGGATGCGCTGGCACCGGTTCAGTGCAATACCCCCTCAATGGAAAACTCAGGAGATGCCCAATGAAAGCAATCTTGGTTACGGCTTGCCCGGCGGGCATTGCCACCAGCTTTCTCGCTGCAAAACGGATAGAACAGCAGGCCAAACTGGCTGGCTTGGAACTCACCCTCGACGTCGGCTCCAGCATGCAGCCCCGCCAAGTACCGAGCAAGGAGCAGATTGCCGCCGCCGATCTGGTGCTGGTTGTCGCCAGTGCCCCAGTGGATCTCGCCGCCTATGATGGCAAGCGAGTCTATCAGGGCAGCATGGATCTCGCCCTGCAGGATCCGGCTGCCTTGCTGGAAGCTGCCACCAGCGGTGCCAGCATCTATCGTCATCAAGCTGCTCCCGCAGCAGCTAAACCCGCCGCCGCTGGCAAGCGCATCGTGGCAGTGACAGCGTGCCCGACTGGCGTTGCCCACACCTTTATGTCGGCAGAAGCGCTGGAGACCATGGCCAAACAGCTGGGTTATCAAATCCGCGTCGAGACCCAAGGCTCGGTCGGTGCCCAGAATGCCCTGACCGCCGAGGAGATTGCCGCTGCCGATCTGGTGTTCCTCGCCACCGATATCGAAGTGGACATGGCCCGTTTTGACGGTAAGCCGGTCTATCGTACCAGCACGGGCGCGGCATTGAAGAAAACCCGCGCCGAACTCGACAAGGCGTGGAACGAGGCGACACTCTATCGCCACAGCGGTGCCAGCCAGCCCAAGAAAGAGGAAAAAGCCGGCCCCTACAAGCACCTGCTGACCGGTGTCTCCTTCATGCTGCCCATGGTGGTGGCGGGTGGCCTTATCATCGCGCTCTCGTTCGTATTCGGTATCGAAGCGTTCAAGGTGGAAGGCACTCTTGCCGCCGCACTGATGAAGATCGGTGGTGGCTCCGCCTTCGCCCTGATGATCCCGGTGCTGGCCGGTTACATTGCCTACTCCATCGCTGACCGCCCGGGTCTCGCTCCCGGCATGATCGGCGGCATGCTGGCAAGCTCGCTGGGCGCCGGTTTCCTTGGCGGCATCGTGGCCGGTTTCCTGGCCGGTTACAGCGCCAAATACCTGAGCGACAAGGTGCGCCTGCCGACTACCCTGGAAGCGCTCAAGCCCATCCTGATCATTCCGCTCTTTGCCAGCCTGTTTACCGGTCTGGTGATGATCTACGTAGTGGGTGGTCCGGTGGCTGGCATCATGAATGCCATGACCGAGTTCCTCAACAACATGGGCTCTGCCAACGCCGTGCTGCTGGGTGTCATCATCGGCGCCATGATGTGCTTCGACATGGGCGGCCCGGTCAACAAGGCGGCCTACGCCTTCGGTGTCGGCCTGCTGGCCTCCAAAACCTACGCTCCGATGGCTGCGGTGATGGCCGCCGGCATGGTGCCGGCACTGGGGATGGGGATTGCCACCTTCCTGGCCCGCACCAAGTTCATCAAAGCGGAGCAGGAAGCGGGCAAAGCATCCTTCGTGCTGGGTCTGTGCTTTATCTCCGAGGGGGCCATTCCGTTTGCCGCCAAGGATCCGATGCGCGTCATCCCGGCCTGCATGGTTGGCGGCGCCCTGACCGGTGCGCTCTCCATGTTGTTTGGCTGCGAGCTGATGGCACCTCACGGCGGTCTGTTCGTGCTCTTTATCCCCCACGCCATCAGCAACGTCATGATGTATATCGTGGCGATTGCAGCAGGCTCGCTGTTGACCGGTGTTTCCTACGCCATGCTCAAGCGCGGTGAAGAGCAGGCCAAGCTGGCCACCGCATAAGCCTTGCCCCCCGGCAACACGTCATAACCAAAAGCGGCCTGCGGGCCGCTTTTTGTTTTGCCGGTGATATAGGTGAGTTGTGAGGTGGGGATTGCAGGTAGGCTGAGTTTAAAAATCCCAACTTGGTTGTGCTTGCGGTTCATTGGGCGCGCCTTCCTGTGCCTTGCGCCGCGCAGCCTCGACCCGGCGTTTGCGATCCCGGCACAGGCGCATCACCTCTTGTTGCTGGGCAGGGGTCATGGTGAGCCAGTTGAAACGCTCTTCGCGATTGCGCAGGCACCCCTTGCAGTAGCCTTTGTTGTTCACTTCGCAGACCCCGATGCAGGGGCTCTGCAGCGGGAATATTTCGAGCTGTTCCATCCATCACCTCGTACACCCTGTCACCTTGTTATAACCCAGCGGATCCCCTTTGGAGAAATCCTGCTTTAAGTGATTGATGTCGTTTGCTTTCCCCCTGCAAATTTGGCATCTTCCCCGCCGAGCATGGCTCTTTGCGTTATATGAGGACATATGAACAAACACGCGTACTGGCTGACCGCCGCAGTGCTGGGACTGGCCGGTTGTGCGGGCAACTCTGACAAAGCAGAAGTGCCCAAAAAGCAGACCGACAACAGATGCTTTCTTAACTGCGAGGTGCCGGAAAATCTGGGCAAGCAGTATCTGGACGGGACCTTGCCAGAGGATCTGGTGAGGGTGGAGCGGGTCAATAGCCGTGCGCGTGCCGACTACAGCAAGTTTGGCCCGCAAAGCAGACTGGTATTGGAGCGCTCCGGCAAGATGACCCGCCGTTATGGCGAGCTCTATCACCAGCTCTCCCGCTGGGTCGCGGGCGGTGGCAACCCTGCCGACATCACCCGTTACGGTATCAGCCTGGCCCAGCTGGGCGGTGCCGATCGCATGGGCAACGTGCTCTTTACCGGTTACTACTCGCCGGTGCTGGAGGTGCGCCATCGCCCGGATGCCAAGTACAAATATCCCATCTATGCCATGCCCAAATGTGGCGGTCGTTGTCCGACCCGGGCCGAGATCCATCAGGGGGCCCTGGCCAACCGCGGGCTGGAGCTGGGCTACAGCAAATCCCTTATCGACAACTTCCTGATGGATGTGCAGGGCTCGGGCTTTGTCCACTATGGCGATGACGATCGGCTGCAATATCTGGGCTACAGCGGCAAGAACGGCCACGGTTACGTGAGTATCGGTCGGGTACTGATCGACCGCGGTGAAGTGCCCAAAGAGCAGATGTCGATGAAGGCCATCAAGGAGTGGGCCAACCGTCAACCGGAGGAGAGCGTCAAGGAGCTGGTGGAGCAGAACCCCTCCTATGTCTTCTTCGAGCGTCGACCCACCAATGATGTGATCGGCGCGGCCGGTATCCCGCTGTTGCCGCTGGCGGCTGTTGCCGCCGACAAGACTCTGCTGCCGATGGGTACCCCGATCCTCGCCGAAGTCCCCTTGCTCGATAAAGAGGGCAACTGGACCGGCAAGCACCAGCTGCGGCTGTTAATTGCGCTGGATGTGGGCGGGGCGGTGAAGAAGGGCCACCTCGATCTCTACCACGGTATGGGTGAGAAGGCTGGTATCGCAGCCGGTCACTACAAGCACTTCGGCCGGGTCTGGAAGCTTGGCCTGCACCACGGACCGACTGCCGCCCCCTGGTTGTAATCCTCTGAGGCTTTGGGCGTCTGTAATCGGGCGCCCGAGCAAACCCGAGCAAAGATGAAGAGACAAAAAAAGCCGCCGGATTGCTCCGGCGGCTTTCTATTTTGTGCGAGTTGCCAGTCTGTAGCTGCGTCAGCTCTTCTGGATATCCAGCCGGATGGCGCCGACCGGTTTGCAGCAGCAGGGGAGGCACTCCCCCTGGGCGACGAATGCCAGCGGCACATTGGGGTAGTGCACCTTGCCAGCCATCAGCGGAGTGCGGCAGGCGCCGCAATAGCCGCTGCGACACTGGAATTCCACATGATGACCGTGTCGCTCCAGGGTCTCCAACACGCTTTCGCCGGGATGGGCGTGCAGCACGGCACCATCCCGGGTATGTACCCGTGGTGCCACGTCCGCATGCTGTTCAGCAGGCGCGTGCGGGGCAGGGGTCAGCGTGTTGGTGGCGTCACTCACAGCTCGAAATCACCCAGGTCGTCGGCATTGACTTCGCTGTCGATCTGACCAACCAGATAGGAGCTGACCTCTACCTCTTGCGGGGCGACCTGCACGTTGTCGGATGACAGCCAGGTGTTGATCCAGGGGATCGGGTTTTGCTTGGTGCCGGCAAAGGCTGGCTGCAGGCCGACTGCGCTCATGCGCAGGTTGGTGATGTACTCCACATACTGGCAGAGGATGTCCTTGTTCAGGCCGATCATGGAGCCGTCCTGGAACAGGTACTCGGCCCACTCTTTCTCCTGAATGGCTGCTTCCTTGAAGATCTCGAAGCAGGCCTGTTCGCACTCGGCGGCGATCTCGGCCATCTCCGGGTCATCCTGGCCGGTACGCATCAGGTTCAGCATGTGCTGGGTGCCGGTGAGGTGCAGCGCTTCGTCGCGGGCGATCATCTTGATGATCTTGGCGTTGCCTTCCATCAGTTCACGCTCGGCGAAGGCAAAGGAGCAGGCGAAGCTGACGTAGAAGCGAATTGCCTCCAGTGCGTTGACGCTCATCAGGCACAGATAGAGCTTCTTCTTGAGCTCGCGCAAGGTGATGGTCACTTCGCGGCCCGCGACGGTGTGGGTCCCTTCACCGTGCAGGTTGTAGAGGGCGGTCGCTTCGATCAGGTCGTCGTAGAAGTGGCTGATGGAGCCAGCGCGCTTCAAGATCTGCTCATTGGTCACGATGTCGTCGAACACCTGGGCGGGGGTGTTGACGATATTGCGGATGATGTGGGTGTAGGAGCGAGAGTGGATGGTCTCGGAGAAGGCCCAGGTCTCAATCCAGGTTTCCAGCTCCGGAATGGAGACCAGCGGCAGCAGGGCCACGTTGGGGCTGCGGCCCTGAATGGAGTCCAGCAGTGTCTGGTACTTCAGGTTGGAGATGAAGATGTGCTGCTCGTGGGGCGGCAGGGCCTGATAGTCGATGCGGTCACGGGAGACATCCACCTCTTCCGGGCGCCAGAAGAAGGAGAGCTGCTTCTCGATCAGCCGCTCGAACACTTCGTGCTTTTGTTGATCATAACGGGCTACGTTGACCGATTGGCCAAAAAACATCGGCTCTTTGAGCTGGTCGTTTTGGGTTTGGCAGAAAGTTGAATAGGCCATGGTTACCAGAATATGTGAATAGAGAAAACAGGAGAGCGGGAGCTTCATGCTCCCGCCCGGTTATCAGTTCTTGTCGTGACTTAGATTTTACAAGCCCCACCAGCGCAACCGTCATCTTGCAGATCGGTCTGGGCATCGTCCGCACCATCACGAGTGTTGTGATAGTACAGGGTCTTTAGGCCGTATTTGTAGGCGGTCAGCAAGTCCTTGAGCAGCTGCTTCATCGGGACCTTGTTGCCTTCGAAACGGGCAGGGTCGTAGTTGGTGTTGGCGGAGATCGCCTGATCCACAAACTTCTGCATGATACCGACCAGCTGCAGGTAGCCGTCAACGCTCGGTTGCTTCCAGAGCAATTCGTATTGATCTTTCAGGCGATCATACTCGGGCACCACCTGTTTGAGAATGCCGTCTTTGGAGGCCTTGACTGAGACCAGGCCGCGTGGCGGCTCGATGCCGTTGGTGGCGTTGGAGATCTGGCTGGAGGTCTCGCTCGGCATCAGGGCGGTCAGGGTGGAGTTACGCAAGCCCACGGACTTGATCTCTTCACGCAGACTTTCCCAATCCAGATGCAGCGGCTCGTTGCACAGCGCATCCAGATCCTTCTTGTAGGTGTCGATGGGCAGGATACCTTGCGCGTAGGTGGTCTCGCCAAACAGCGGGCAGGGCCCGAACTCGCGGGCCAACTGCACGGAGGCTTTCAGCAGGTAGTACTGAATGGCCTCGAAGGTACGGTGAGTCAGCGCCAGACCGGAGCCGTCGGAGTAACGGGCACCATTTTTGGCCAGGTAGTAGGCGTAGTTGATAACGCCGATCCCCAGGGTGCGACGACCCATGCTGCCCTTCTTGGCGGCGGCAATCGGGTAGTCCTGATAGTCGAGCAGGGCATCGAGGGCACGCACGGCCAGATCGGCCATCTCTTCCAGATCTTCCAGCTTCTCGATGGCACCGAGGTTGAAGGCGGAGAGGGTGCACAGGGCGATTTCGCCACTCTCGTCGTCGATGTTGTTGAGCGGCTTGGTCGGCAGCGCAATTTCGAGGCAGAGGTTGGACTGGCGTACCGGCGCCACGCTCGGGTCGAACGGGCTGTGGGTGTTGCAGTGATCGACGTTCTGGATGTAGATGCGACCGGTACCGGCACGCTCCTGCATCATCAGGGAGAAGAGATCGACAGCTTTGAGGGTCTTCTTGCGAATAGCCGGATCCTGCTCGTACTTGACGTAGAGCTCTTCAAACTTGTCCTGATCGGCAAAGAAGGCATCGTACAGACCCGGCGCATCGGACGGGGAGAACAGTGTGATGTCACCGCCCTTGATGAGGCGCTGGTACATCAGCTTGTTGATCTGCACGCCGTAGTCCATGTGACGGACACGGTTCTCTTCCACGCCGCGGTTGTTCTTCAGCACCAGCAGGCTTTCCACTTCAGTGTGCCACAGCGGGTAGAACAGGGTCGCAGCACCGCCGCGCACGCCGCCCTGGGAGCAGCACTTCACGGCAGTCTGGAAGTATTTGTAGAAGGGGATGCAACCGGTGTGGAACGCTTCGCCACCACGGATGGGGCTGCCCAGACCGCGGATGCGCCCAGCGTTGATGCCGATACCGGCGCGCTGGGAAACGTAACGCACGATGGAGCTGGCGGTGGCGTTGATGGAGTCCAGGCTGTCGTCGCACTCGATCAGCACGCAGGAGCTGAACTGGCGGGTCGGGGTGCGCACGCCGCTCATGATTGGGGTCGGCAGGGAGATCTTGAAGGTTGAGACCGCATCATAGAAGCGCTTGATGTAGTCCAGACGGGTATCTTTCGGATACTTGGAGAAGAGGCAGGCCGCTACCAGGATGTAGAGGAACTGCGGACTCTCGTAGATCTCGCCGGTGACGCGGTTCTGGACCAGATACTTGCCTTCCAGCTGTTTGACTGCCGCGTAGGAGAAATCCATGTCGCGCCAGTGATCCAGATGGGTGTTCAGCTCTTCGAATTCGGCCTGGGTGTAGTCTTGCAGCAGGTGCTTGTCGTACTTGCCCATGTCCACCAGACGAGCCACGTGCTGGTAGAGGTGGGGCGGTTCGAACTGGCCGTAGGCCTTCTTGCGCAGGTGGAAGATGGCCAGACGGGCTGCCATGTACTGGTAGTCCGGGGTCTGCTCGGAGATGAGGTCAGCCGTCGCCTTGATGATGGTTTCGTGAATGTCGGCGGTACGGATACCGTCATAGAACTGGATGTGGGATTTGAGCTCTACCTGGGAGACCGACACGTTGTCGAGCCCTTCGGCGGCCCAGTCCAGCACGCGGTGAATTTTATCCAGATCGATGGGTTCTTTGTGTCCGTTACGCTTCGTCACAAACAAGTTCATTGGCTGATGACCTTCAGTTGATTCCCGAAAAACCATCGCACAATGGCGCCACCCAGGCTCCGGCGGTATGCGGGAGTTGGGTAGAGATTGTGCGATGAATCACAAGATGTAGTGTTATTTTAAGTTCGAGCTACAAGATAGTGAGGTCAGCCCGCCATTGCAATGTGTGGATAAGTGACGAGCTGTGGATAAATTGTGAGTCTTGCCCCATCAGTTAGTGACCGCTCACAGTGAGCGGGTTTTCATTCGTCCACTCCGCTAAATGCAAGTCTCCCGATCGAAGATGGAAAATTTAAATAACTTTTTTTGCTTGCGAAATGGGGGGCTTTTTACTAGCAAACGGCGGCTGATTATCCCTTATGCAACAAGGGTCAAAAGCTGTCCAGTTGTCGCAGCCGCGGGCTCAGCGTGGCAAGGGCTTTGCATTAGATGATGGTGGTTTGTGGCCGTTTTGTGACGGTTGCGAGCTTGTCAAATGGGTATCCAACAGACAGAAAGCTGCCTTTATTATCCATGAATAGACGAGTGATGGTGGCGCAGGACGCGGGAGCGTAAAGGAAGAGATGCACGGGGCGAAGAGTCTCTTCGCCCCGTTATCGCATGTCAGCCGGTAAGGCTGTGCGTTACACCTTGGCCGTCAACTCGTAGCGCAGCCAGTGGTGCAGGGCCTGCACGGTATCAAAGTGCAGATCGGCGCCCCACTGGGCGGGATCTTCCTCATCATTGAGATAGCCCCAGCCAGCGACGGCCGTACGCATGCCAGCGTTGCGGCCCGCTTCGATATCCCGCACATGATCCCCCACATAGAGGCAGTGAGCTGCTTCGACCCCCAGCTTCTCACAAGCAAAGAACATGGGGGCGGGGTCGGGCTTGCGTACCGGCAGGGTATCGGCACTGACAGTGACGCCGCAGCTGGCAAGCTCTGGCAGGGCTGCCAGCAGTGGCTCGGTGAGAAAGCCCGGCTTGTTGGTGACTATGCCCCAGGGGAGCTGTTTCTCGTCGAGCCACTCGATAAGATCCACCATTCCCTCATAGGGACGGGTACCGACGCAGAGATTGGCCGCGTAGTAGTCGAGCAGGGCATTGCGCAGGCGCGTGGCCCCCAGCTCTTCAAGCAGTTCATCACCGAGGCCCGCTTTCAGCAGCCCGAGCGCTCCGTGGGAGGTGGTCTGACGAATGATGTCGTCAGAGAGCGGCGCAAAGCCTTCGCTGATCAGCACGTGGTTGACGGCGGCACCCAGATCCGGGGCTGTGTCGAGCAGGGTGCCATCCAGATCGAACAGCACACCGCGCAGGGGAAGAGGGCGAGAGGCGTTCATCAGCCGTGCTCCGGGCGGACAAACTCCACCATATAGTTGACGTCGACATTTTTGCCGAGCTTGAACTGGTTGGTGAGGGGGGCGTAGTGGACGCCGCTCATGTCCCGCACCAGCAGGCCAGCTGCTTCCCCCATGCGACACAGTTCGGCCGGGGTAATGAATTTTTTGTGATCGTGGGTACCCTTGGGCACCATCTTCATCAGGTATTCGGCCCCGATGATCATCATCAGATAGGATTTGGGGTTGCGGTTGATGGTGGAGACAAACACCCGGCCGCCCGGGCGCACCAGGGTAGCGATGGCGCGCAGCACGGAGGCTGGGTCCGGCACATGCTCCAGCATCTCCATGCAGGTGACTACGTCATACTGGCCTGGCACTTCGGCGGCATGGGCTTCGGCGGTGATCTGGCGGTACTCGAGCTCGACACCCTGCTCCAGGGCGTGCAAGCGGGCGACGCCGAGGGGCTCCTTGCCCATGTCGATGCCGGTGACCTTGGCGCCACGGCGGGCCATGCTCTCGGAGAGGATGCCGCCACCACATCCGATATCGAGAATGCGCTTGCCAAACAGACCGCCACTTTTGTCGGTGATCCAGTCAAGGCGTACCGGATTGATTTGATGCAGGGGTTTGAATTCACCTTCCATGTCCCACCAGCGGGAGGCGATGGCTTCAAACTTGGCGATTTCTGTCAGATCGACATTGGCATCACTGTTCATTTTTCGAAGATCCTGTGGCAGGGCGCCCGCTTCTGAGTCATGGGCGCAATCTATTGTCCTGGCGGGCATTATAACGGACGGACTTTGTCACACCAGCCCGATCTGATACCCGATTTGTGGCTTAAGGTATTTGGCTCAGTGTGTTACCATGTCGCGCTGTTTAAGCCAAAGAACAACTAATTAGGGATAAGGCTTTCTATGAGCGATCTGGCCAGAGAGATCACGCCGGTCAACATCGAAGAAGAGCTCAAGAGTTCCTATCTTGATTACGCCATGAGCGTGATCGTAGGACGAGCTCTGCCGGATGTGCGTGATGGCTTGAAACCGGTTCACCGCCGCGTTCTGTTTGCTATGAACGAGTTGGGGAACGACTGGAACAAGCCCTATAAAAAATCGGCCCGTGTGGTCGGTGACGTAATCGGTAAATATCACCCGCACGGCGATGTCGCTGTGTATGACACCATTGTCCGGATGGCGCAGGATTTCTCCATGCGTTACATGCTGGTCGATGGTCAGGGCAACTTCGGTTCAGTCGACGGCGACAGCGCCGCGGCGATGCGTTATACCGAAGTGCGGATGGCCCGCATCTCCCACGAGCTGCTGGCCGATCTGGACAAAGAGACCGTGGACTGGGTGCCGAACTATGACGGCACCGAGATGATCCCGGCGGTCATGCCTACCAAGGTTCCCAACCTGCTGGTCAACGGCTCCTCCGGTATCGCGGTGGGCATGGCGACCAACATTCCGCCTCACAACCTCACCGAGATTGTCAATGGCTGCCTGGCGCTGATCGAAAACGGCGACCTCACCATTGACGAGCTGATGACCTACATCACCGGCCCGGATTTCCCCACCGGCGGCATTATCAACGGTCGTTCCGGCATCGTGCAGGCGTACCGTACCGGTCGTGGCTCCATCTATGTGCGGGCCAAAGCTGAAGTGGAAGTGGACGAGAAGACCAGTCGCGAGACCATCATCGTTCACGAGATCCCCTATCAGGTGAACAAGGCTCGACTGATCGAAAAGATCGCCGAGCTGGTCAAAGAGAAGAAGATCGAGGGCATCAGTGCCCTGCGCGATGAGTCTGACAAAGACGGCATGCGCATCGTTATCGAGATCAAGCGCGGCGAGTCCGGCGAGATTGTGCTGAACAATCTCTACAAGCACACCCAGATGCAGACCACGTTCGGCATCAACATGGTGGCGCTCGATAACAACCAGCCCAAGGTGATGAACCTTAAAGAGATCCTGGATGCGTTCCTGCTGCACCGCCGTGAAGTGGTGACTCGCCGGACCGTGTTTGAACTGCGCAAGGCGCGGGATCGGGCACACATTTTGGAAGGTCTGGCGGTTGCGCTGGCCAACATCGATCCCATCATCGAGCTGATCCGCCACAGCGCGACCCCGGCCGACGCGAAAGCGGGCCTGGTTGCCAAGGGCTGGGAACTCGGCAACGTGGCCGCCATGCTGGAAAAAGCGGGCGACGACGCGGCACGGCCAGAGTGGCTGGAGCCAGAGTTCGGTATCCGTGAAGGCCAATACTTCCTGACCGAACAACAAGCCCAGGCCATCCTTGACCTGCGTCTGCACAAGCTGACCGGCCTCGAGCACGAGAAGATCCTGGAAGAGTACCAATCTCTGCTGGATCTCATCGCCGAGCTGCTGCACATCCTGGCGAGCCCGGCTCGTCTGATGGAAGTGATCCGTGATGAACTGCTGGCTGTGCGTGAGCAGTATGGCGACGAGCGTCGTACCGAGATCAGCATGTCCAGTGCCGAGATCAACATCGAAGATCTGATCACCCCGGAAGACGTGGTGGTTACCCTGTCTCACCAGGGCTATGTGAAGTATCAGCCGCTCTCCGACTACGAGGCCCAGCGCCGTGGTGGTCGTGGCAAGTCGGCCACCCGGATCAAGGAAGAGGACTTTGTGGAGCGTCTGCTGGTGGCCAACACCCACGACACCATTCTGTGCTTCTCCACCCGTGGCAAGGTCTACTGGCTCAAGGTTTACCAGCTGCCGGAGGCGTCCCGTGGCGCCCGTGGTCGTCCGATCATCAACCTGCTGCCGCTGGAAGAGGGTGAGCGTATCACCGCTATCCTGCCGGTGAAGGAGTATGACGCCGAGAAGTATGTCTTCTTCGCCACCGCCAATGGTACCGTGAAGAAGACCAGCCTCTCTGACTTCAGCCGTCCGCTCTCCTCCGGTATCCGCGCCATCAACCTCAAAGAGGGTGATGAGCTGATCGGGGTGGATATCACCGATGGCAGCAACGAGATCATGCTCTTCTCCGACGCGGGCAAAGTCGTTCGCTTCGCCGAAGGCAGCGGTCGCGCCGATGCGGATGTCAGCGATGACGTTGAAACCGACGATGACGCCGGTAACGACGATGATGGCAGCGACAACGGCGAAGGCACCGAAACCAAGGGTACCTTCAAGGGTGTGCGTCCCATGGGTCGTACCGCGGCCGGTGTGCGCGGCATCAAGCTGGGCGCCGGTGACAAGGTGGTTTCCCTCATCGTTCCGCGCGGCGAAGGTGCTATCCTAACCGCCACCGCGAACGGTTACGGCAAACGTACCGCACTCGACGAGTACCCGACCAAGAGCCGTGGTACCCAGGGCGTTATCTCCATCAAGGTGGATGAGCGCAACGGCAAGGTGATCGATGCGATCCAGGTCGAAGATACCGACCAGATCATGCTGATCACCAACGGCGGCACCCTGGTGCGTACCCGTGTTGCCGAGGTGAGTGTCATTGGCCGTAACACCGGCGGTGTCCGTCTGATCCGTACCGGTGAAGACGAGACCGTGGTTGGCCTGCAGCGCATCGCCGAGAGCGACGAAGACGAGAACGACGCGCTGGCCGTTGACGGTGAGGTATCTGAAGGTACCGATACCGCGACCGGCACTGATGCGGCCGATGCAGGGGAAGCGGGCGACGAGTAATCGTCATCAGTTACCCGAGCAACGTCTCTGATCAAAAAGAGCGACCCTGGTGGTCGCTCTTTTTATTAGTCTGCTTTTTATGACTCTCCGCTGATCTTACGGCTGGATCACTCCTGCAGCCACATTCTGGCGCTGCGGGCGGGAATGGCGACCCGTACCCACTGGCTCTGCACGTTGACCACGGCTCCTTGGTCGAGCACGTCACGATAGTTGCGATACCAGTTCATCTCGAATTTGGCGGTATCGAGCCAATACTCCTGCTCATAGTCGCACTTGTTGATGCCGACCAGCCCCTGTTTGCCCCGTTTGAATAGCACGAAGCAGTCACCGTTGCCGACCAGCTGCATCGGTTGGCCCTGCACCGCATTGTGAAAGCGGATCATCCCCTTGAGATCGGCGCGCTGGTAGTAATCCTGCCAGCGCAGTCCATCCTTGGCCTGGGTCTCGCCGTGATCCGAATAGACCAGCGGCGAGCCACCATCGCGGCCGAGCAGGTAGGCGTAGGCCAGCTTCTCGTCAGTCTGGGTCAGGATCTGATAGCGGAAGCCGTCGTTGGTGGGGATGTCGTGGGTCACGGCAAAGGTGACGGCGCGATTGCCCGGTAGCGCCTGACCATAGGCGCCCGGATCCGCCAGCAGGTTCATGCTGCCGCCATACCCCAGCGCGCCACGCAGGGAGGCAAACAGCGGAAAGTCATAGGCTCCCTGACCGCTGCTGTCGAGGTAGGGTTTGAGAAAGCGCTCGTAATCGGTGCTGCCAGCCCCCCCTGTGGTGATCACCTCGCCAAACACGTGCATCCCCTGTTTGATTTCGGGGGTGAACACGGCATTGATCTGGTAATCGCTCATGTGTTTGACCGCATCTACCCGAAAACCCTTGATCCCCATCCCCTTGAGTGCCTTGAGATAGGCCTGTTGCTGGCTTACCACCCAGTTGTTGGGATCCAGATCCGGCAGCCCCTTGTCACCGGCACCGCCACAGAGACGCCAATACTGGACATGACCCGGATCGCTCCAGTCGCTGATGCACCCTTCGGGATGAAAATCCTGACCGGAGAGGAAGTTTTGCCCCAGATCGCCAAACAGTTTCTGGCGCTCGAAATAGGCCGGGTTGCTGGCGTAGCTTTGCAGCAGCTCGTTGCCGGGATAGTTGAGGTCCTGGCGTTTCCAGCTTTCGTTGGCCATGTGGTTGAGCACCACATCGGCATAGACGGCGATGCCCCGCGCCTTCATGGCGGCGATCAGCTGCTCGAGATCCTGCTTGTTGCCAAGAGGGGAGTCGACAAGACGCAGATCCTGCGGCTGGTAACGGGCCCACCACTCGTTGCCGGATGACTTGAGAGGCGGCGAGATGAGTACCTGTTTGTAACCGGCCGACTTGATAAGGTCGGCTTTGGCGGTCACTTCACTGTACTTCCAGTTGAAGGCGTGCAGTATGACGTCGGCGTGCGCCAAGGGGACGATCAGCATGCCTGCGATCGCCCATATTCCCGCTGTGTGTTTCATTATTGTGTCCCTGTTTTTATAGATGCCTGAATGGGCAACCCAGCTTTGGCGGGAACAGAGTGAGCTACAATCCACAACCTGCAGATTTGTGACCGCTTTCAGAGTGATTTCGCCGAATATGTGAACTGTTTCGGCTTTTCCTCGCCACCGCCAGTTGCCTTTTTACAAGTGATTTTTTTGTCATTTCCCTGTCATTCCCAGTCGCTATCCTGCCGGGCGAGTGGTGCGTTGTTGCCATCACCTTCACCGTCAGGAGCTGCATATGACCAGTTGGATCACGTGGGAAATTTGGTGGAGCCGGGTATGGGGCGAGTCAGAGGTGCCGCTGTATGAAGAGGATGAGCACGAAGTGGCTCATGAACCCTCGCGACTACCGGTTGAAATGGTGCAACAGGGTCGGGATCAGCGCGCTGGCTAAGGCGTTAGCCCTGTCTTTACCGGATAGCGCGATCCTGTCGCGACAATCCTTCCTATAGACCTCTTGGCAGGCAAGGACTGTGCACCTGATATATGCAGTGCATGAGAGGGGGATTAGAAGAGCGACAGCTGCTCCCCGGGGCGGATAAACCCATCCAGCCTGAGCTGAATATGACGTTTGCCCAGATCGAGGCGCTTGCTGATGAGGCGAAAGCGCTGGGCCAGCAGATCGGCAAAGTGCCCCTCACCGCGCATGCGGGTACCGAAGGCGGTACTGTTGAGCCCGCCACCGCGGCTGGCTCGCAACTGATTTAAAATAGCTTCCTTCTGGCCCGGGTAGTGGGTATCGAGCCAGTCCCCAAATAGCGGCGCCAGTTCGTGGGGTAACCGCAGCAGGATGTAATCGGCGCAGCTGGCGCCTGCCTCGGCAGCCGATTTGATGATCTGCTCCAGCTCCGGCTCATTGAGCCGCGGGATCATGGGGGCGGCCAGTACCCCCACCTGCACGCCAGCGTTGGCCAGCTTCTCGATCACTTTCAAGCGGCCTGCACCCGTGCTGGCGCGGGGCTCCAGCTGTCGGCGCAGGGTTTCGTTCAAGGTCGTCACCGACACCATTACCTGACAAAGCCCCTCCCTGGCCAGCTCGGTCAACAGATCGAGGTCGCGCAAGATCATGGCGCTCTTGGTAATGAGTCCGACCGGGTGGCGGTGTGCCAGCATCACTTCCAACAACTGGCGGGTGAGGCGATAGCGCTGCTCGATGGGTTGATAGGGGTCGGTATTGGCGCCAATGAAGATGTTCTGTGGCTGATAGGCCGGTTTGGCAAACTCCCGGCGCAACAGGTCGGCTGCATTGCGTTTGGCAAACAGCTTGCTC
Source organism: Aeromonas sp. s8 (assembly GCF_040907785.1). NCBI lineage: Bacteria > Pseudomonadati > Pseudomonadota > Gammaproteobacteria > Aeromonadales > Aeromonadaceae > Aeromonas > Aeromonas sp. s8. The sequence continues at coordinate 105,888 of NZ_JBFOCL010000011.1, read as the reverse complement.
TCGAAATCGAGGCCAGGGGAGAGCTCCAGATAGGCGTGACTGGGTCTGGCATAGCAGTAGATGCAGCCGTGTTCGCACCCCTGATAGGGGTTGATGGAGCGCCCAAAGGGGACATCCGGCGAGCTGTTGTAGCTGATGATGCTGCGTGCATCGATCTCCCGCACCTCGGTGCCAGGCACAGAAGGAGTGAAAGCGGCATCCCAATCGGACGATTGCCAGCCGTCATCAACCGCTTCGACAAGGGGGCCGCTAAAACGGTGATCGATATTGTGGGGACTGCCTCGTCCTGCCATGGTGCGCACCTATACTGTTTATACATACAGTTATTTTGCAGGTGCCCCGGATAAATGACAACTACTGCTGATAGACCGGGTGCAAAAAGGGTTGTCGTAGGGATCTCTAGCTTGATCGCGGCGCTACATTTCGTTTACATAGACGAAATGAGAACTGGATCACGGAAATTATCATGAGCCCCACCACTTCCCGTTGGCTATTTATCGGTCTGATTGCGCTGGTTATCTGGCGTCTGCTTCCGCTCTCCACCGAGCAGGAAATGGCTGCTGCCAACCGTGCCTGGCGTACCGGTCACTTCGATGAGGCGACCCGGATCTGGTCGCCACTGGCCGATCAAGGCCAACCTCGGGCGCAAGCCTTGATGGGCTGGAGCCATGAAGTGGGGCAGGGGAGCGAGCAGGATATCCATCAGGCCATCAGCCTCTATCGCCAGTCGGCGCAGGCAGGGGATCCCTTCGGCCAATATCGGCTGGCAGAGCTCTATCTGCGCGGTGTTGGGGTCAAGCGAGATCTGCGCCAAGCCTTTCACTGGATGGATCAGGCTGCCCGCAATGGTGATGTCCCGGCCATGCTGAAAGTCGGCGTCCTTCATCTGATGGGGGTCAGCGGCAGGGTCGATCTGCCTCAGGCGAAACAGTGGCTCTATCAGGCGGCACAAAAGGGCAACAAGCTGGCGCTTCAGGTGCTGCAAGAGCTGGCGCTGGCAGAGGAGGGGAGCAGTGACTTTGACTTCAACTGGCAATCCCTGCTTGGTGAATAGTCGGCAGGCGACTCATTTGACTGTAGAAAATATCTGCAAATCCGATACAGCACGCCCGACTTCTGGTAGCATGGGACCGTTTTGGCTTGGTTTGTCACGTTAGACATGTGGTTTACGTGTCAGGCCGTCTTCGCAAAGTGCTGTGGAGAACCAGAACATCACCTTTTTGAATCTCTTTTCCATCCCGCATGTGACCTTTGGTAGGGGTCACCACTGTATAAGGAAACAAATAATGCCAATCATTACTCTGCCTGACGGCAGCCAACGTCAATTTGCCCACTCTGTTTCCGTTATGGATGTGGCTGCGGACATCGGTCCCGGTCTCGCCAAAGCGTGCATTGCCGGTCGGGTAAACGGTGAACTGGTGGATGCGTGCGAGCTGATCGAAGCCGATGCCTCGCTGGCCATCATCACCGCCAAAGACGAAGAAGGTCTGGACATCCTGCGCCACTCCTGCGCCCACTTGCTGGGTCATGCTATCAAGCAACTCTGGCCCCAGACCAAGATGGCCATCGGTCCTGTCATCGACAACGGCTTCTACTATGACGTTGATCTTGACCGTACCCTGACCGATGAAGATCTGGCTGCCCTGGAAGAGCGCATGCTGGCGCTGGTAGCCAAGGATTACGACGTCATCAAGAAGAAAGTCTCCTGGCAAGAAGCGCGCGATGTATTCGAGGCGCGCGGCGAGTCTTACAAAGTCGAAATCCTGGATCAGAACATTGCCCGTGATGACCAGCCAGGTCTCTATCATCACGAAGAGTACATCGACATGTGTCGCGGCCCGCACGTGCCCAACATGCGTCACTGCCACCACTTCAAGTTGCTGAAGATGTCCGGCGCCTACTGGCGTGGCGACTCCAACAACAAGATGCTGCAGCGTATCTACGGTACCGCCTGGGCTGACAAGAAGCAGCTCAAGGCCTATCTGCAGCGCCTGGAAGAGGCCGCCAAGCGTGACCACCGCAAGATCGGCAAGCAGCTCGACCTGTATCACATGCAGGAAGAAGCACCCGGTATGGTGTTCTGGCACAACGATGGCTGGACCATCTTCCGTGAGCTGGAAACCTTTATCCGCGGCAAGCTCAAAGAGTACGACTATCAGGAAGTGAAAGGTCCGTTCATGATGGACCGCGTCCTGTGGGAGCGTTCAGGTCACTGGGAGAAGTATGCCCAGGCCATGTTCACCACCCAGTCCGAAAACCGCGAGTACGCCATCAAGCCGATGAACTGCCCGGGTCACGTCCAGATCTTCAACCAGGGTCTGAAGTCCTACCGCGATCTGCCGCTGCGTATGGCCGAGTTTGGTTCCTGCCACCGCAACGAGCCGTCCGGTTCCCTGCACGGTCTGATGCGGGTGCGCGGCTTCACTCAGGATGACGCGCACATCTTCTGTACCGAAGAGCAGATCATGGAAGAGGTCTCCGGCTGTATTCGTATGGTCTATGACGTCTACGGTACCTTTGGCTTCGAGAATATCGTGGTCAAGCTCTCCACTCGTCCCGAGCAGCGTATCGGCTCCGACGAGATGTGGGATCGCGCCGAGAAAGCCCTGGCCGAAGCGCTGGAACTCAACGGTCTGAAGTACGATCTGCAGCCGGGTGAAGGGGCGTTCTACGGTCCCAAAATTGAATTTACCCTGCACGATTGCCTTGATCGTGCGTGGCAATGTGGTACCGTGCAGCTCGACTTTGCCCTGCCTGGTCGTCTGGGTGCCACTTATGTGGGCGAAAACAACGATCGCCACGTACCTGTGATGATCCACCGGGCCATCTTGGGTTCTATCGAGCGTTTCATCGGTATTCTGACTGAAGAGTACGCCGGTCTGTTCCCGACCTGGTTGGCACCGACTCAGGCTGTGGTCATGAATATTACGGATAATCAGGCCGATTATGCGGTGAAAGTAGCCAAAGCATTGAATGATGCGGGCCTTCGCGCAAAAGCGGACTTGAGAAATGAGAAGATTGGCTTTAAAATCCGCGAGCATACTTTGAAGCGAGTACCTTTCATGCTGGTCTGCGGCGATAAAGAAGTTGAAGCCGGTAAGATTGCAGTACGGACTCGTAAAGGGGCTGACCTGGGCACTTATCCTGTTGAAGAGTTCATCGCTCTGTTGACCCAGGAAGTTCAGACCCGCGGACAAAAGAAAGTGGAGGAATAAGCTATAAAAGGCGGAAAAAAACTGGGCAAGCAACCGCAAGCCCGCGCTCACCGGATCAATGAAGAGATCCGTCTGAAAGAAGTTCGTCTGACTGGTCTGGATGGTGAAGCCATTGGCATTACCTCCATTCAGGATGCTCTGAACTTGGCCGCAGAGGCCGGAGTTGATCTGGTCGAGATCAGTCCAAATGCTGAGCCGCCCGTTTGCCGGATCATGGATTACGGCAAATTCCTCTACGAAAAGAGCAAAACAACCAAAGAACAGAAGAAAAAGCAGAAAGTCGTCCAGGTTAAGGAAATCAAATTCCGTCCTGGCACTGACGAAGGCGACTATCAGGTAAAACTACGCAACCTGGTTCGCTTTCTGGAAGACGGGGACAAGGCTAAGGTCACCCTGCGCTTCCGTGGTCGTGAAATGGCCCACCAAGACCTTGGTATCAAGGTTCTCGAGCGCGTCAAGAACGATCTGGAAGAGTTGGCCGTAGTCGAATCGTTCCCGAAAGTCGAAGGCCGTCAAGCTGTGATGGTCCTCGCACCTAAGAAGAAATCTTAAGGCCCACAAGAAATTGACTCATGGGGCTCGCCCCATGAGTCGGTTCGCCTTGCGATTTTGTTGTCACTCACAATGCGGAGTATGAAATGCCGAAGATGAAAACCAACCGGGGTGCTGCAAAGCGCTTCAAAAAGACTGGCTCGGGTCGCTTCAAGTGCAAGCACAACCACCTGCGTCACATCCTGACCAAGAAGAGCAGCAAGCGTAAGCGTCAGCTGGGACCGAAATTCATGGTTTCTGCTGCCGACCACAAACGTGTTGTCGCTTGTCTGCCGTACGCATAAGGGGGGATGTGAAAAATGCCAAGAGTTAAACGTGGTGTGACTGCTCGAGCTCGTCACAAGAAAGTAATGAAAGCCGCCAAAGGTTACTACGGCGCCCGTTCCCGTGTTTACCGCGTAGCGGTACAAGCGGTAACCAAAGCTGGTCAGTATGCCTACCGTGACCGTCGCCAGAAAAAGCGTCAGTTCCGTCAGCTGTGGATTGCGCGTATCAACGCTGCAGCCCGTCAGAACGGTCTGTCCTACAGCCGTCTGATCAACGGTCTGAAGAAGGCTTCTATCGAGATCGATCGCAAGATCCTGTCCGATATCGCCGTTCACGACAAAATGGCTTTCACCGCCCTGGTTGAAAAAGCTAAAGCAGCTCTGGTTTAATCCAGTCCTGTTATAAACGCTAAAAGGAGGCTCAGGCCTCCTTTTTTGTATCTGTCATTTGCGGTTTTACATTACTTTTCCCTTTGTCCCATCCATATTCTGTCCACTGTTCTACACGCGCTACAGTTTTCTCCACACAAGGTGATATGTGCGAGATAACCTGTTCTACAAATGGTTTATATGCCAACAAGCAAGATGTTTATTCCACTATTTAAGGAGTGGTGGTGAACCGATAAGACTCGCTTGATATAACAAAATGATTTGTAGGGAGAAAAGCCAACCTTAGCTATGGTCAGCGAAGGGGCTTTTTTTGTATTATTCCCCTCTTGACCTTATTTAGCCTAAAGGCTCCTGTACCGGGAGTGGTGACGAGGAAGACATGCAACAGCTTGAAGAAGTAGTCGGCCAAGCCAGAGCCGAAATTGAGGGCGTGAGCGACATCGCCGCCCTCGACGAAATCCGGGTCAAATATCTGGGTAAAAAGGGCTTTTTTACCGAGCAGATGAAGGGCCTGGGTGCCTTGTCTGCTGAAGAGCGTCCCGCCGCGGGCGCCGTGATCAACCAGGCCAAACAGCAGGTTCAGGATGCGCTGAACGAGCGCCGTGAAGCCCTCGAAGTCGCTGTGCTGAACCAGAAGCTGGCTGCCGAGACCATCGACGTCAGCCTGCCTGGCCGCCGCATCGAGAATGGTGGCCTGCACCCGGTGACCCGTACCATCGAGCGTATCGAGCGCCTGTTTGGCGAGATGGGCTTCAAGGTTGCCCGTGGTCCCGAGATTGAAGATGGTTTCCACAACTTCGATGCGCTGAACATTCCGGCTCATCACCCGGCGCGTACCGATCACGATACCTTCTACTTCAATCCTGATCTGATGCTGCGTACCCATACCTCGGGCGTGCAGATCCGTACCATGGAGCATCAGCAGCCGCCGATCCGCATCATTGCACCGGGCCGCGTCTATCGTAACGACTACGACATGACCCACACCCCGATGTTCCATCAGGTTGAAGGTCTACTGGTTGACGAGCATGCCAGCTTTACCGAGCTGAAGGGCATTCTGCACGACTTCCTGCGCAACTACTTCGAGGAAGACCTGACCATTCGCTTCCGTCCTTCCTACTTCCCGTTCACCGAGCCGAGCGCCGAAGTAGACGTGATGGGCAAGAACGGCAAGTGGCTGGAAGTGCTAGGCTGCGGCATGGTGCACCCGAACGTGCTGCGTTCGGTCGGCATCGATCCGGAAAAATACTCCGGTTTTGCCTTCGGCATGGGCGTTGAGCGCCTGACCATGCTGCGTTACGGGGTCAACGACCTGCGTGCCTTCTTCGAAAACGACCTGCGCTTCCTCAAGCAGTTCAAGTAAGGGCGAGAGAACATGAAATTCAGTAAATCCTGGGTGATGGAGTGGGTCCGCACCGAGTTGAGTGACAACGCGCTGGCCGAGCAGATCACCATGGCCGGTCTGGAAGTGGACGCCGTGGAAGCGGTGGCTGGCCAGTTCAACAATGTGGTTGTGGGTGAAGTGGTCGAGTGCGCCCAGCATCCTGACGCCGACAAGCTGCGGGTGACCAAGGTCAACGTGGGTGAAGCCGAGCTGCTGGACATCGTCTGTGGCGCGCCGAACTGCCGTCAGGGCTTGAAAGTATGTGTGGCCAAAGTAGGGGCGACCCTGCCGGGTGATTTCACCATCAAGAAAGCCAAGCTGCGTGGCCAGCCGTCTCACGGCATGCTCTGCTCGTTCAGTGAGCTGGGTATCGACGTTGAAGCAGATGGCATCATCGAGCTGCCGGCCGATGCCCCCATCGGTACCGATATTCGCGACTACCTCAATCTGAACGACGTCTCCATCGATGTGGATCTGACTCCGAACCGTGCCGATTGCCTCGGTATCGCGGGTCTGGCCCGTGAAATCGGCGTGCTCAACAGCGTCGACGTGGTCGAGCCGACCTGGGCACCAGCTGTTGCCACCATTGATGCAACCTTCCCGATCCGGGTTGAAGCAACCGCCGATTGCCCCCGTTATCTGGGGCGCGTCATCAAGGGGCTGAACCTGCAGACCCAGAGCCCGCTCTGGATGCAAGAGAAGCTGCGCCGTGGTGGCATCCGCTCCATCGACGCTATTGTCGACATTACCAACTACCTGCTGCTGGAATACGGTCAGCCGATGCACGCCTTCGATCTGGCTACCCTGGAAGGGGAACTGGTGGTGCGTCGCGCCCACGCCGATGAGCCGATGACCCTGCTCGACGGCAACGAAGTGAAGCTCAAAGAGACCACCCTGGTGATTGCCGATGCCAAAGGCCCTGCCTGCATGGCCGGTATCTTCGGTGGCAACCGCACCGGTGTATCCGAGACCACCACCGACATCCTGCTGGAGTGCGCCTTCTTCGCGCCGCTCTCCATCACCGGCCGTGCCCGTGCCTACGGTCTGCACACCGACTCTTCCCATCGCTTCGAGCGCGGGGTGGATCCGCAGCTGCAAGCCAAGGTGATGGACAGAGCCACCCGTCTGCTGCTGGATATCTGCGGCGGCGAAGCGGGTCCGGTCATCGAGGTCAAATCCGATGCCCATCTGCCGAAAGCGGCCCCCATCAAGCTGCGTCGCGCCAAGCTCGACAAGGTGATCGGTATCAGCGTGGCGGATGCTCAGGTGGTCGAGATCCTGACTCGCCTCGGCATGCAGGTGACTGTGGATGCTGACGGTTGGACCGCGCTGGCACCCTCATGGCGTTTCGATATCGCCATCGAGGAAGACCTCATCGAGGAAGTGGCTCGCATCTACGGCTACAACAACATCCCGAACCTGAAACCGGCCGCCTCTCTGGCGATGGTGGAGCAGGCAGAAGGGCAGGTGACCTTGAAGCGCGTACGCGACCTGCTGGTTGACCGCGGTTTCCAGGAAGCGATCACCTACAGCTTCGTCGATCCCAAGACCCAGCAAACCCTGTTCCCGCAGAGCGATGCCATCGTGCTGCCGAACCCGATCTCGGTCGAGATGTCCGCCATGCGTGTCTCTCTGTTCCCGGGTCTGGTGCAAGCTGTTGTTTACAACCAGAACCGTCAGCAGCCGCGCGTGCGTCTGTTTGAACAGGGTCTGCGTTTCATCAAGGATGAAAGCGCCGAGAACGGCATCCGTCAGGAGCCGATGTTGGCCGGTATCATCACTGGCAACCAGAGCGACGAGCACTGGGACATCAAAACCCGCGCAGCCGACTTCTTTGATTTGAAAGGGGATCTGGAAGCGGTGCTGGACTTGACCGCCGAAGGGGCCACCTTTACCTTCGAGCGCACCGAGCACAGCGCCCTGCACCCGGGCCAGAGCGCAGCCATCCTGCGTAATGGCGAGATCATCGGCCACATCGGTGTGATCCACCCGAGCCTCGAGAAGAAGCTGGGCCTCAAGAGCCGCGCGGTGATGTTTGAGCTGGAGCTGGACAAGCTGACCCCGGCCAAGGTGCCTGTGGCAGCCGAAGTTTCCAAGTTCCCGGCGAACCGTCGCGACATCGCCGTCGTGGTCGATCGTCAGGTTCTGGCAGGTGATGTGCTTGCGGTAATTAAAAAAGTTGGCGGAAATCAGGTAGTTGGAATAAACTTGTTTGACGTATACCAGGGTGCTGGTATGGCAGAGGACAAGAAGAGCCTGGCCATCAGTCTTGTATTGCAAGACACCCAGCGCACCCTGGAGGAGAAAGAGATTGCCGAGACCGTAGACAATGTCGTGCGGGCCCTTGGTGAAGAGTTGAATGCATCCTTGAGGGATTGATCTATGGCGCTTACCAAAGCCGACATTGCAGAGCACCTGTTCACCCAGCTCGGGATGAGCAAGCGTGAAGCCAAAGATATGGTGGAAGCCTTCTTTGAGGAAATCCGACAGGCGCTTGAGCGTGGTGAACAAGTCAAGATTTCAGGCTTCGGTAACTTTGACCTTCGTGAGAAGAATCAGCGTCCCGGACGCAACCCCAAGACGGGCGAGGATATTCCGATCAGCGCCCGCCGCGTGGTGACCTTCCGGCCTGGCCAGAAGCTCAAGGCCAGGGTAGAAAATGTTGAACCCAACGAGTGATAAAAAGCCAGGCAGATGCCTGGCTTTTGTTTTCAGATGACCAAATTCCCCGTTTTTCTTCTGGGTGCCGTGCTGGCACTGCCGTTGTACGCCAAGCCTTTGCAGACCACAGTGCTGCCGTTGGCGCCGGCGACCCAGGCTTATGTAAATTCACTGAGTCAGCTTTCGCTCTGCTATCCTGCGACGCTTCCTCCACCATACCTGATGGCCGAGGGGGGACTGCTCAAGGATCGTCTTGCCCGGTTGCAGGAGCTGTTCCCGATTCCGCTGGTGCTCAAAGAGTTGCCCGATTGGCAGACATTGCGCAACGGGCTCGCAGAGGGGGAATGCGACATCATTCCCTATGTCGGAACCCGCAAGAAGGCCGTGGAGGGTATGCGGTTAAGCCGTCCGATGATGGAGACCGATGCCGCCATCCTCTACAAGGGTGAAAATCTCAAACAGGCCCGCTTTCTGGTCTACTCGGTGGCAGACTCTGCCCGCCTGCTGCACGAGCTCTATCCCCAGGCACGTATTATTTCCCTAAAAAGCGGAGAGAAGGTCTACGACGCGCTGCAGAGCGGCAAGGGGGATGCCTATCTGGGTGACTATCTGCAACTGCGCTATCTGATGCGCGAGTTTCCGGCCGATGGTTTGCGCCTGCGCCGCCTGTTTGGTGAGGATCGGATCATCAGCTATCGCCTGATGATGCGTGATCAGCCGGAGTTGGCCAATCTGGTGGACACCCTGATCCGTCATATGCCCGCCGGTACTATCTATACCGATCTGGCTCGCTATCTCGATCAGGGGTCGCTATATGTCAACCAGCCCCACTTCAGCGATACCGAGCAGGCCTGGTTATCCGGCCGCGGTCGCACCATTCGCCTGGTGGTCAATCCCGAGTTGATGCCCTATAGCGGCGTCAATGATCTGGGGGAGGCGAAAGGGTGGAGCGCGGATGTGCTGCGCTGGGTCACCCAAGAGACCGGCCTGAAATACAAGCTGGTGCCTGCCGCCAGCAAGGCGGAGGCAGTAGAAAAGCTGCGCCGTGGTGAGGCGGATATGATGGCCGGCTTGCCGGAATCCCCGGCATTGACGGATCAGTTCATTTTCAGTCGGACGATCTCCACCAACCGGTTTGCCTTGATCAGCAAGCGCAAGCTGGCTGCCGATCGCATTACCCAACTCAAACGGCAGCGTATTCTGGTGCCGGAATCCCTCTACGATCCCTCCTTGCTCGCCCTGCTCGGTGATCAGGAGTGGCTTCGCACCGACGGCATTGAGCAGGGGCTTGCCGCGATCAAACAGGGCAAGGCTGACGCCATGCTGAGCGAGCTTTATCAGCTGCAATATCCCCAGCGTACCAATTTGTTGGAAGGGTTCGATATCGAGGAGCTGGAAGATCGTTTCAGTCTTGGCTTTGCCATCAACAAGAGTCAGACCGAACTGGCCGGGGTGATGGATCGCAACCTGATGGCCCTGACCAGCACCCAGATCGACGAACTTAACCAGCGCTGGCGCCGCTTGCTCGTCGTGCAGCAGCCCGGCGTGAGCTACGCCGCCTGGTTTGGCTCCATTGCCATGGCACTGTTGATCAGCGGCATTGTCATCGGCGGGATCTGGCGCTCTCGCCAGCAACTGGCACGGGAAGTGGCCCAGCGTCACGCCGCCGAGAAGGCGCTGGCCATCGAGAGCGAGTTGCGGGAAACCATGTTTCAGGCGTTGCCGGTGCCCGTCTATCTGCGCAATAGCCAGGGCAAGGTGATCAAATCCAATAAACAGGGGCGACGTCTGGCCCTGCGCTATTCGCAGCAGTTGATGCTGCCACCGGTACAGCCCCAGAAGAGTGAAGGGGAGCTGGTGCTGGGGGATCAGGTCTTCGCCTATGCCCAACATCCGCTGCGACTGGACAAGCAGGCACCTGCCACCGATCTCATCGCCCTGTCGGATATCAGTGTGCTGCGTGAGCAGGCCCGTTTCCTGCGTCAGGCAGAGCGCCGCCTGCGCGCCCTGACCAATACCGTCCCCGGCGTGGTGCTGCAGTTTATGTTCGAGCAGGGACGGGTAGGGGGGATCGAGTTTATCAGCCGGGGCTGTTACGAGCTGCTGGGGCTGGCGAGTCAGCAGATCCGTCGTGAGCCCAAACGTGTGCTCATTATGCTGGAGCGCGAGGATCGTCGTCGGGTAAGCCGTGAGATGTTCGCCATGTTGCAGGCTGGCAAACCCTTCGCGTTCACCATGCGCTATTACCATCCGACCAAGGGTCTGCGCTGGTTGCAGCTCTATGGCCGTGGCCGCAGTCAACCGCAGGGTTGGCGAATTTATGCGGTGATGCAGGATGCCACTACCAGGGTCGAGCAGGATCAGGCATTGCAGCACTCCCATGAGCAGGCGCAACAGGCAGTTCTGGCCAAGGGGCGCTTTTTGGCCGCCATCAGCCACGAGATCCGCACGCCGATGAACGCCATGCTCGGCTTGCTGGAGTGGCTGGCCAGCACCCCTTTGTCGAGAGAGCAGGATTCGGCGCTGGCGCGGGTGCGTCAGGCGGGGGATGAGCTGCTCGGCCTGCTCAACGATGTGCTCGACTTTAGCCGCAACGAAAACAGCAAACTCTCCCTCTCGCCGCAACCCACCGATTTTGCCGAGCTGTGCGAGCACGTGGCGGCAGTGCACTGGACCAAGGCGCGGGCCAAGGGATTGCAACTGCGCCTTAAGTTGGATCCAGCTCTGCCAGCCCTGCAGACCCTCGACCCTCACCGGGTACGGCAAGTGCTCCACAACCTGCTCTCCAATGCCATCAAGTTCAGCCTGCGTGGGGAAGTGGTGCTGTGGGCCGAGGTGGTCGCATCGACCTTGCGCTTTGGTGTGGATGATCAGGGACCGGGGATCACCGCCAAGATGCGCACCACGCTCTTTATGCCGTTCGAGCAGTTTGCCGTTGAAGGGCAGCTGCGGGCGCCGGGCACCGGTCTTGGTCTGGCGATCTGCAAGCAGCTGGTCGAGCAGATGGGGGGGCTTATCGATGTCGAGGGGCGTGTCGGTGGCGGTAGCCGCTTCTATTGCGAGTTGCCCCTGAAGCGGGTGCAGCAGGAGCCGGACTGGCAGCCCAATGTGCGGCAGCTGGCACTCTCTTTACCCCACGATGAGGCGCAAGCGCTCTCGCCCTGGCTCAGTCGCTTGGGGATCGCCACCGTCAGCAACGCCGTTGATACGCTGCAAGCGGAGGTGGACGAGAAGGGGCTCTACTATTGGGCCTGGCAAGGGGAGTCCTGGGTGCCCGGGACCATCATCACCCTGCTGCAACCACGGTTGACCCCGGATCAACCGGTCGCCGGCACCCAACCAGGGCTTGGCATGCGGGTACTGCTGGTTGAAGATCACGATGTCAATCGCGAGCTGATCAGCCTGCAACTGGGGCAACTTGGTGCCAGCGTTATCACTGCCGCCAACGGGCAGCTGGCGCTGGAGATGCTGGCGCAGCAAGAGGTGGATTTTGTGCTGACCGATCTGCAGATGCCGGTGATGAACGGGGCCGAGCTGTGCAGGCAATTGCGCCAATCCGCCCGTTGGGCCCGTCTGCCGGTCTATGTGATCACCGCAGATCTCAGTGATCAGGCGGCAAGGGAGCTGCAATCCTGCGGTTGCGATGGCCATCTGGACAAGCCGGTCGCCCTCAAGGAGCTGGCGACCTTGCTGCGCCATATTGCCAAAGAGGGGAGCAATGTTGTCGCCCCGACACCGGTCGCCTCGCTGCTGACCAATGAACTGGCCGCCCTTTATCTCAAGGCTACCCGTGATGATTTGGCCGAACTTGAGCGCTGCAGCACAGAAGAAGATGAAGTTGGCGTGAATGCTGCTTTACACAAGTTGAAAGGGGCCGCCAGAATGGTAGGGGCGACTGCGTTGGTGGCGGTCATTGAAGAGTGGCAACAGGCGCCCCATCCGATGCTGCAAGCCAGATTGAACCGGGCACTGGATGAGTTCAGCCAGCAGTTTTCAAAGAGGGCTCAAGATGATCATCACTGATGAAGAATTACTGGCGTTGCTCGATTCGGAAGAGCATGAGGCGGCAGGATTTTGCCCCATTGTGCTCTATGCCCTCGACAGCTCCGCCCATGAGTTGGCCAGCACCATGACATTGCCCTCCTATGTCACGCTGCACCGTACCCGACCGGATGCCTGCTGGCAGTGGGAAGGGTTGTTTGCGGCAGGTGCCATTGCCCTTTACGACCCCGCCGCTCATCAGCAGGCGGACTACTTCCCCCAGTTGCAGCAGCATGAGGGGATTTACGCCATTGGCGAGGATTGGCTGGGTGGGCTTGCCGCCAGTTATCGTGACTGGTGCAACTGGCTGGCCGCTAACAAGGTGCTGCTGCTCGAGGATCACCCGTTTCAGGGAATGCAGCTGCAACAGACCATCGCCGGGTTGGGGCTCTCCTGTCAGTGGGTACAGGATGAATCGGCCTGTCTTGCGGCATTGTCGGCGGGCGACATCAGCCTGCTGGTGTGCGATCTCAGCCTAGTGGAGCAAGATGCCATCAGTCTGCTGATGAACCAGCCCCAGTTGCAGGAGGCCGGTCTGCCCATCGTGCTGCTTTCGGCCCATGAGCAGACGCTGATCGACGGTGCCCGCCGCCTGCTGCACGATGCCGGTTTCAACATTCTTGCAGCACTGGCCAAGCCGCTTGATTGCGACGAACTTCTCAGGTTGCTGCGCCGACTCTATCTGGGCCCGCTGCGTCAACAGCGCTTGAGCGGCCAGCGCCGCACCATCCGCCGGTGGCAGGGGGAGGTGCAGGGTCAGCTAGGGCTGCTCTCCAGTCCCGCGACCCCTCATCCGGTCTGGCTGGCGGTGACGGGTTTGCCCAGCCGCTGGGAGGCGCTCAAGGATTGGCTGACGGAGCAGTCGCGCACCCCAGCCGAACTGACCCTGCTGATCCACCGTCGAGACCACCTGCTCGGCAATGCCGATCGCTTCGCGCTGGTGCTGCAAGCCAGTTTGGCGGGGAGCAAGCTGGCGCTGCTGCTCGATAACAGCCAGCATCTGCCATTCGATCTGCTGGAGCGTTTGCCGCTGCAAGCCTTGCTGCTGGGGCAGGGGATCTTGCCGGAGATGGAGTCCTTGACCGGTGACTCCCTGCTGGGACGCTTTATGGCCCGGGTTCGGGAGCTGGGGATCGCCGTCTATCTGGATGATCCTTACAACCTGCTCGACGTCGAGGTGTGGCGAGAGCGCGGTATGACGGGGCGCTGGTAGGCCATGCCGCGCTACCTCTGCTGGCCCATGCACCGGGAGCGCCTTGGCAAAGGGCTGGATGGCTGGCCCCATCCGGTTTCCCGGGCCGCGCTGCCACTGGCTATGGAGGTCTCCGGGGTGCCTTGCCTGCTGCGCGAGCTGCATGGGGTGGCGCCTGCCCGCATGCTGGCTGCTTACGATGCATTGAGTGAAGAGAGCATCTATCTGCGCTTTATGCGTCCGAAACGGACGCCGCCACCGGAACAGGTGGCCCAATTTCTCAATTACCATCCCGAACAACAGATTTCGCTGTTGCTGACCGATCTTGCCGGTGAGCCGCTGGCTCAGGCGCAATCAATCCGCCGCCGCCTTCATCCCGATCGGGCGGAGTTCTCCTGCATCGTGGCGGATCACTTCCAGCACAAGGGGGCGGGGAGGCGCATTCTGCTGGCGCTGGCACTGTTGGCCAGGGCGGACGGGATCCGGGAGTGGACGGCGGAAGTGCTGGCCCAGAACCGGCCGATGCTGACTCTGCTCAAGCGCCTTGGCTTGCCGCTGACCCTGGTGACCGGGCGGGAGATGGTCTTTGTCAGGCTGGATCTGTCGGTACTGGATGCCTGGTTACCCGTGTTGCCAGCGGCGCCGCTTAAGACCAAGGGCGAATAGTGACACTTTTTTCCCTGTGCTAAGGTCACATTTATTGTGCGGGGATAGACGGAGCAGCTTATGGCGCAGTCATATAAACATATCGTGATCCTGACCGGCGCGGGGATCTCTGCCGAATCCGGCATCAAGACTTTTCGTGCCTGCGACGGTTTGTGGGAAGAGCACAAGGTCGAGGATGTGGCGACTCCCGAGGGGTATGCCCGGGATCCCGAACTGGTGCTGCGCTTTTACAACTCCCGCCGCAAACAGCTGCAACAGCCCCAGGTTCACCCCAATCCGGCCCACTATGCGCTGGCCCGCCTCGAACGACTGCTGCCCGGTTCGGTGACGCTGGTCACCCAGAACATCGACAATCTGCACGAGAGCGCTGGCAGCAAGAACCTTATCCATATGCACGGCGAGCTGCTCAAGGCCCGCTGCCCCGAGTCCGGTCAGGTGATCGAATGGCGTGGCGATCTCCATCAGGACGAGCTCTGCTCCTGCTGCCAGTTCCCCCAGCCGATGCGTCCCCATGTGGTCTGGTTTGGCGAAATGCCGCTCGGGCTGGATCGCATCTACAGCGCGCTTGCCCAGTGCGATCTCTTTATCTCCATCGGCACCTCTGGCGCTGTCTATCCGGCCGCCGGGTTTGTCCATGAAGCGGGATTGAACGGAGCCCACACCATCGAGCTCAATCTCGAACCGAGCGAGGTGGGTAGCCAGTTTGACGAAAAACGCTATGGCCCTGCCTCCCTGCTGGTGCCCGCCTATGTCGATGAGTTGCTGGAGGCGTGCGGCATTCATCAACCGAGGCAAGTCGAGGGGCACAACTGGATGGAGATGCGCGGTCCCTGAGCTAGTGTGCGACGGGACAGTTGCAATGGTTCGGTGAAATCGCCACACTGGCAACCATTAAAAAAATGGGACGCAGTTGGCGCAAATTACCATGACCGCAGTAAAGCAATGGATCGCTTTTTTTCTCCTGGTGCTGGCCAGTGCCAGTGCATCGGCCTCCATCCCCCTGATGACCCTGATACTGCCAGATGGCCAGCAGGTGACCCTCGATGAGGCGGCCCTCTCCGCCTTGCCACAGACCGAATTCACTACCACTACCCCCTGGACTCAGGGCGCCCACCATTATCGCGGGCCGACCCTGTCAGCCGTGCTGGCGGCGCAAGGGATCCCGGATGCTCGCAAGATCGCCGTCTCGGCCCTCAACGGCTATCAGCAGGTGGTGGATCTGGCCCTGTTCGACGGTGTGCCGCTGACCCTGGTGCGTCAGGAAGACGGCAAACCGCTGACCCGGCGCAACAAGGGACCGCTCTGGCTGCTCATCCCGTTCACCACCTATCCCAAGCTGGACGTGCCTGCCATTCACAACTGCATGGTGTGGCAGGTGACCCGCATCGAGATCGTCGATTGATGGGGCTATCCCGCCAAAATCTGCTGTTGGTTGCGGTGTCGCTGCTGTTTCTGCTCTCGTCTGGCAGCAGCCTCTATCTGCAGTATCGGCAGGAGCAGCTGGTCGATACTTTCTACCGCAATGTCCACTGGAACATCAGCCAGGTGATGCTCGAATCCCAGCGTTTCCTCTACGACCTGCAGCTCTATCGGGCTGGCAGACAGTCGATGGAGACCCTGAGCCTTGATTACGATCTGCTGTGGAACCGGCTCGACATCTTCCTCATCAGCAGTGAAACCGCCGAGATGCGCCAGCGGCACGGGCTCGGCAAAGTGCTGGCCACCCTGTTCGAGCAGATCAAGCAGCTCGAACCCCAGATGGAGGCCGGTGCGCTGCGCGAGGGGGCTGAGCTTGCCCGCTTGCAGGAGGCGATCGCCAGCCAGACCCGTCTCATCGAACAGATAGGGGATCAGATCCTCTCCGGCCAGGAGCGGGAGCATTCGGTCAGCCAGATCCGCAACAGCCTGTTCTGGCTGCAGATCTGGCAACTGATCCTGTTGCTGACCGGTGGCGCTCTGGTCGCTGCCCTCATTCGCGCCAATCTGGCGAACCGTCGGCTTGCCCTGCTCGATCCTCTGACCCAGCTTGGCAACCGCCGTGCCCTGCAGGAGCAGCTCTCTCGCGCTCTGCATGCCGGCGAGGTGAGCGCTTTGGTGGTGCTCGATCTCAAGCGCTTCAAGCAGGTCAATGATCTGCTGGGTTATCAGGTCGGTGATCGGTTGTTGCAGATGGTGGCCAACAAGCTGCAACAGGCCAATGGCAGTCACGCTTACCGGCTCGGTGGTGATGAATTTGCCGTGGTGCTGACCAAGGCGGATGATGCGCTGGAAACCGCCATTCATGAGCTGGTGGATCTGCTCCATTTCGAGTTCGTGACCCGGGAGTGCAGCTTCGATCTGGCCTGTCGACTCGGGGTCGCCAAGGCGCAGCAACAGGATGCCGCCCGGTTGCTGGATCAGGCCATCCTGGCCCTCAACCAGGCCAAGCGTAGCCAGGAGGGGGCGATCAGCTGGTTTGAGCCAGCCATGCTGCAGCAGTTGCAGTTGAGTCAGCAGCAGCTTCATCAGCTGCGAGAGTGGCTGGCGGGGCGCGAGCCTGCACCGCTGCGAGTGGCATTGCAGGAGCTGACGGACGGGCAGGGCAACGAGATGTGGCAATTGGCGCTTGAGTGGCGTGAGCAGGGAGTGCCTTGCCATATGCGCTGGCTGCAGGAGTGCGGTGTGCTTGGGCCCGTGTTGGCCCGTGTGCTGCAAACGCACGAGGCGCAGTATGCCGATGGTCAGGCACTGCTGGTCCCGCTCGACAACCAGGCCCAGCTGACCCATCTACTGGCCTATCTGCCGGAGGCTTCCCGTACGCCGCTGGTGCTGCTGATACCGACGCTGCAGCCGGATGGTGCCCTGCTGGCGGGATTGCGGCAGCAGGGTTGTACTCTGGCGCTCAGAGAGATTGGCAGCACCACCGCGGCACAGTTGGTAGCCGGCTGGCCTGTTCGCTACTGGCTGCCGCAGGGTGATGATGATGGCGAGTTGCTGCAACCTCTGGCCAGACGATTGGGGCTGGTGCCACTGCAAGTGCTGGCAGCCAGGGAGACCCGGTCGCTGGCCTGAGGGCAAAAGCGGTATTGCACGGCAGAGATAAAACGAAACAAGGCGACCTCGGGGTCGCCTTGTTTCGTTTATTGCCCCTGAACGTCAGGGGCAGGGCGCGCAAGATTGTCTGATCACCAGGTCAGGGTCGACGGTGATCAGGTGATTCTCCACCGCTTCGCCGTTGATCCGCGCCAGCAGGCGGGTGACGGCGAGGCGTCCCAGCTCCTCTTTGGGTTGGTTGACGGTGGTGAGTGGCGGCGACATAAATTCAGCCAGCGCCACATTGTCGTAGCCTACAATGGATAGGTCGCGCGGGATCACCAGCCCCGCCTGATGGGCGGCACTGATGGCCCCCATCGCCATCATGTCGTTGCAGACAAAGAGGGCAGTGGGCCGCTCGGGCAATGCCAGCAGACGGGTCATCGCCTGATGGCCGCTGGCGCAGTCAAAATCACCCTCCTGGATCCAATCTTGATTGAGCGTGAGACCTGCCTCCTGCAACGCCTGCTCAAAGCCAGCTTGGCGCTGGTTGGCGGGGGCGCGGCTGCTGGGGCCTGTGATGCAACCGATGGCGGTATGGCCCAGCTCAATCAGATGGCGGGTCGCCAGATAACCGCCATGGAAGGAGTTGTCAGCGATAAGATCCACATCCTCACTGACTAGCCCCCAATCCATCACCACCACCGGCAGGCTCTTGAGCCAGTCGAGCTGGTTGAAGACCTCTTGTTGGCCTTCGCTACACATGATGAGCAGGCCATCGACCCGCTTGCGCAGCATCATCTTGAGGTAGGAGAGGGCGGTCTCGGCCTGACCCTCGGTGTTGCCCAGCATCAGGTTGTAGCCCTGCTCGAAGCAGTAACGCTCCACCCCGCGCACCACTTCGGCAAAGAAGGGGTTGCTGGAGGTAGTGACCAGCATGCCGATACTGTTGGTCTCCTTCACCTTGAGGCTGCGAGCCACCAGACTCGGGGCATAGTTGAGCTCGCGCATGGCCGCAAAGACCCGCTCACGGGTCTCCTCGGCCACGAAACGGGTCTCGTTGATGACATGGGAGACAGTGGTGGTGGAGACCTGGGCCCTCGCCGCCACCTCCTTGATATTGGCCATCAGTGCCCCTGTGCAGTCTGCTCAAGCAGGAAGGTGTCTACCTCCTGCTTGCTCGGGATGGAGCTCTGGGCGCCGAAGCGGGTGACGGAGAGTGCCGCCGCCCCGTGGGCAAAGCGCACCGCGCTGTGGAAATCGGCACCCGCCAGTTCCGCAGCCAGCAGGGCGCCGTTGAAGGTATCGCCCGCGGCAGTGGTATCCACCGCCTTGACCCGAAAGCCCGGGATCAGCTGTTGCTGCTGTGCGTTGCTGCAATAGACCCCCTGCGACCCCAGGGTGATCATCACATCCGCAATGCCCATCTGGTGGAAGCGGGCTGCCGCCTCGCGGGCACTCGCTTCGTCGGTGACTTTCACGCCGGTCAACAGCTCGGCCTCGGTCTGGTTGGGGGTGATAAGATCCACCAGTGCCAGCAGTTCGCTCGAGAGCGGACGGGCAGGTGCGGGGTTGAGCACCACCCGGGTGCCGTGGGTGCGGGCCAGGCGTGCAGCTTCATGAACGCTCTCCAGCGGCACTTCCAGCTGCAACAGCAGGGTGTGGGCGTCGGCGATCATCGCTTCGTGGTTTTTCACCACAGCCGGAGTGATAGCCCCGTTGGCTTCGGCGGAGATACCGATACTGTTCTCCCCCTCATCGCTCACATAGATGATGGCGATACCGGTCGGGAGCTTGGGATCGAGTTCGACAGCGCTGACGTCGATGCCATCTTTGGCAAAACCGCTCTTCATCTGGTGGCCTATGGCGTCATCACCGATGCGGGCGATAAAGGAGACGGGGGCACCGAGACGGGCGGCTGCAACCGCCTGATTGGCCCCCTTGCCACCGGGCACCACCTGATAGCTGTGGCCGGTCAGGGTTTCACCCGGGCGAGGAAAGTGGGGTACGCGCAGCACATGGTCTGCATTGACACTGCCCAGAACGACGAGACGATTCATGTTGACTACTCCTGATGCATCTTGGCTTGAACACTGTGATGGCGTGAGCCCAAGCCGGGAGGCACCTGAACGAGAGGGAAAAGGGGAGGCGAGCCTCCCCCTTGTGATTTATTTGCTGACCACTTGCAGCGGTACCGGAATGGATTTCTCGACCGGCTGACCCTTGAGCACCTTGTCGGCAGTCTCGACGCCGATGGCACCGATCAGGGCTGGTTGCTGGGCCACGGTGGCGGCCAGTTTACCCTTGGCAACGGCGGCTTTGCCATCGTCAGTGCCGTCGAAGCCGACGATCATCACCTCTTTACCGGCAGCCTGCACGGCGCGGATGGCACCCAGCGCCATCTCGTCGTTCTGGGCGAACACAGCCTGTACGGTCGGATGGGCCGCCAGCAGGTTTTCCATGACGTTCAGACCCTTGGTGCGGTCAAAGTCGGCGGGCTGGGAAGCCAGCACTTGCAGCTTGTTGGCCGCCACGGCCAGGGCAAAACCTTCGCCACGGTCGCGGGCGGCGGAGGTACCGGCAATCCCTTCCAGCTGAATGACCTTGGCGCCGGTACCCAGTTTTTCGGTGATGAAGTCACCGGCCAGCTTGCCGCCTGCCACGTTGTCGGAGGCGATATGGGCCTTGACCTCACCCTGCGCAGCACCACGGTCCAGAGTCAGTACCGGGATGTTGGCGCGGTTGGCCAGACGGATGGCGTTGCCCACCGCTTCGGAGTCGGTGGGGTTGATCAGGATGGCGCCGACCTTGCGTACGGTGAGATCTTCCATGTTGGAGAGCTCTTTGGCCGGGTCATTCTGGGAGTCCAGTACCACCAGCTCGTAGCCAAGCTCTTTGGCTTTGGCTTCGGCACCCTCTTTCATGGTGACGAAGAAGGGGTTATTGAGGGTGGAGACCACCATCGCCAGGGTTTGATCGGCGGCATGGGCGGTGCCCAGCACGGACATGATGGCGGCAGCGAGCAGGGTATTGAGCTTTTTCATCATTTCATTCCTTGTGTGTGGCTTGTCTTATCAACGATTGCTTTTGTTATCGATCATCACGGCAAGCAAGATCACGCTGGCCTTGGCGATCATCTGGTAATAGGAGGATACGTCGAGCAGGTTGAGGGCGTTGTTCAGGAAGCCGATGATCAAGGCACCGATCAGGGTCCCCATGATGCGGCCCTTGCCGCCCATCAGGCTGGTACCACCCAGCACCACTGCGGCGATGGCATCCAGCTCGTAACCCATGCCCGCCGTCGGCTGGGCAGAGGAGAGGCGAGAGGTAACGATAAGCCCTGCCAGTGCCGAGAGCGCGCCGCACAGACCATACACCGCCAGTTTCACCCGATCCACATTGATACCGGAGAGACGGGTGGCAGACTCGTTGCCGCCCAGCGCGTAGATGTAGCGACCGAGACGGGTATGGTTGAGCATGAACCAGGCGAGCAGGAAGACGATGGCCATCAGCCAGATGGGCACCGGCAGACCGAACAGGTAACCGGTACCGAGCCAGGCGAAGTGATCGGCACCGTCACTGAAACCGGTGGAGATGGGGCGACCCTCGGTATAGACCATGGTGATGCCGCGCAGGGCGGTCATGGTGACCAGGGTGGCGATAAATGCCTGTACCTTGCCCTTGGCAATGATGAGGCCGCTGACGCCGCCCAGCAGGGCTCCGGCCCCCAGAGTGAGGGGCACCACCAGCCAGATCGGCAGCTCCATGGCGACCATGGTGGCCGCCAGCGCGCCGCACAGGGCCAGTACCGAGCCGACCGACAGATCGATACCGGCGGTAAGGATAACCAGCGTCATACCGACCGCCATGATGGCGTTGACCGAGGTCTGGCGCAGGATGTTGAGCAGGTTGTCGGCGGTGAAGAAGTTGGGGCTCAGAAAGGAGACCACACCAATCAGGACCAGCAGCGCGACCAGGGATTTGTTCTCGATCCACCACGCCTTGCTCATGACGCCACGGCGGGAAAGGGTTTGGGTTGTCATTGGGATGCCTCTTGCTCTGCTTGCCACTGTTTACCGACTGCCGCCGCCATCAGCTTCTCCTGATTGGCATCGCGGGTGTTGAACTCTGCGCTGATGCGCCCTTCGTGCATCACCATGATGCGATCACTCATGCCGAGTACTTCCGGCATCTCGGAGGAGACCAGAATGATGCTCATCCCCTCCTTCTTGAACTGGTTGATCAGCTGATAGATCTCCTTCTTCGCCCCCACGTCGACGCCGCGGGTCGGCTCGTCGAGGATCAGCACCTTGGGCCGGGTCAGCAGCCCCTTGGCTATGGCCACCTTCTGCTGGTTGCCGCCGGAGAGCAGCTTTATCAGCTGATCCTGACTCGGAGTCTTGATGTTGAACAGGCGCACATAGTCGCTCACCGCCTGCCGCTCGGCCTTGCCGTCAATCTTGCCGTTGCTGATGAACTCGTCGAGGGCGCACAGACTCATGTTTTCACGCACCGACAGCTCCAGCACCAGGCCATCTCCTTTTCGATCTTCGGAGATATAGGCGATGCCGGCGGCCAGCCCGTCGGCCGGACTTTTGGGCACCAGAGCATGACCGTCCACTGCCACTTCACCGGCGCTGATGGGGCTGGCGCCGTAGATCAGCTTCATCAGTTCGGTACGGCCGGAGCCCATCAGGCCGCTAAAGCCCAGAATTTCCCCCTGACGCAGGGAGAAACTCACCCCGCGCACGCCGGGACCGGCCAGATCTTTCACCTGCAGGCTGACGGGGCCAAGCTCGCGCTCAAGACGCGGGTACTGCTCTTCCAGTCGGCGACCCACCATCATCTCGATGATCTTGTCTTCATCCAGGTCGCTCACCGCCTTCTCGCCAATCCACTTGCCATCGCGCAGCACGGTGACCCGATCGCAGATCTCGAAGATCTCTTTGAGGCGGTGGGAGATATAGACGATGCCGCAACCCTGCTCACGCAGCTCGCGGATCACCTTGAAGAGCTGCTCGGTCTCGGTATCGGTCAACGCATCGGTCGGCTCGTCCATGATGATGACGCTGGCATCGAACGACAGCGCCTTGGCGATCTCCACCATCTGCTGTTCGCCGATGGAGAGATCCCCGAGTCGGGTATCCGGCCCATGCTTGACACCAAGTCGCGCCAGCAGGCCACTTGCCCGTTCGCGCAACTGTTTGTGGTCGATGCTGCCAAAACGGGTGCGCGGTTCGCGACCGAGGAAGATGTTGGCGGCAATCGACAACTCCGGCAGCAGGTTCAGCTCCTGGTGGATGATGCTGATCCCCTGATCCTGAGAGTCGCGGGGGCCCTTGAAGTGGACCGACTGACCGCGGTAGCTGACGCTGCCCGCATCGGCCTGATAGATGCCGGTCAGCACCTTCATCAGGGTGGATTTGCCGGCGCCATTTTCACCGAGCAGGGCCATCACCTGGCCCGGATAGACCCGCAGACCCGCTTCGTCGAGGGCGCGCACACCGGGGAAGGTCTTGACGATCCCGGTCAGCTCCAGAATGGGTGAGAGGGGGGAGGTTGTGCTCATTTGCAGCTTCCTTGAAGAGGCCTTCTTTGAAGAATGTCAGAACGCCACACCGGCGCAGAGGATCAGGTTGGCGTAGGGAGTCACCTCGCCGCTGCGCACGATTGCTTTGCTCTGGCGGGAGCGGGTTTTGAACTCCTCGTGCAGGCAGTATTCGATGGCGATGGGCTTGCCCTGGGCGGCTGCGTGAGCCTCAAGCTGATCGACCAGCGCCTGATGGGCAGCCGGGCTGATCTGCTTGATCTCGCTTGCCATGATCACCTTCTCCACCACCAGATCGGTGAGCAGGGCGGTCAGCACTGTGCCGAGGCTGGGCGTCCCCGCCATCAGCGCCAGATCGATCCGCTCCGGACCGGCCGGAATGGGCAAGCCTGCATCGCAGACGGTGATCTCGTCGGTGTGGCCCATCTGTGCCACCAGAGCACTCAGGGGAGCATTGAGCAGTACGCCTCGTTTCATACAGCACCTCATCAGGCCTTGGCCCGTCAATCTGTGAACCGCTAGGCAACCGGTTACGCAACCGGTTGCGTCATGGCGCAAAGATAGGCTTTTTACTAAGGAAGGGCCACGGCAAAACCACGGAAATGTGAAAACGATCTCAAAGGCGGGAGAAGAAGTGCAGGGGAGGAGGCAGGAAGGGTGTCAGCAGAGCCCTGACACCCTTGTTATTTATCGAGCTATTGATTTTATGGTTAGTTAGCCAGTGCCTTGGCTACCGCCGGACGGCTCAGCATGCGCTGATAATGAGCGGCAACCTTGGGGAATTCACTGATCTCGACCCCATCGCTTTTCAGCCAGCCCGCGACCACGAACAGATAGATATCCGCCACGCTGAACTGCTCGCCGAGCACCCAGGGGCCTGCCAGATAGTGCTGCTCAATCTGGGCAAAGCCGTCACGCATATTGCTGGCGACTTTCTGCTGCATGGCGGCAATGGCCTGCTCGTCATCGGCCCAGCGGCTGCCACGGCGACCGTGGGCGTGGGAGACATGCACGGTGGAGGCGAGGAAACTGTTGACCTCCTGCATGCGGGCCAGCAGGAACGGGTTGTCCAGCGGTGCCAGCTTGGCTGCGGGGAAGCGCTGCGCCACATAGAGCAGCAGGGCCGGTGTCTCGGTCAGGGTGCCCTGCTCGGTGACAAGGGCAGGCACCCGCCCTTTGGGGTTGATGGCAAGATACGCAGGATCACGCTGCTCACCGGCGGCGAGGTTGACGAGACGGGGTTGGAACGGGGCATTTGCTTCCAGCAGGGCAATCTGCACGGCCATGGCACAGGTGCCGGGAGCGAAATAGAGGGTCAGATCGGACATGAATACTCCTGATTGGCTCAGGCCACCCGCAATATCGGCGAAAGATTGTTTCGCGTAACACCACGGAGGGTCATGAAAAAAGAGAGGGGGCAACGCTTGCCCCCAACCAATCTACACCCCTGAGGGGTGATGAAAAAGTGCAGAATTAATCGACTTTGGCCGCTTTGCTGTTTGCCCACACCCTAAACCCCTTGGCCAAAACCTCGAACCAGATGTTGCTGAGCTTGATGGCATCGCTGACGACTGAGGGGTGGCAAGTTGGTACTGAAAGGACTGGGGGGGCAATAGCGCTCCCGCCTCGCGATGCACTCTATCTGTGAGAAATCATGCAGGTGGAAGACTGATGCCCGTGTGCGGGAATACAGATCCTTTTTGCGATGATCCTTTCAGGCTTGAAGGGGAGCACCGCAATTATTATCAATAAGACAGAACCTTATTCCCCATATAGCTTAATTTCCAACACATTGGCGATGGCACTGCCATTCCAGTGGTATTCCAGATGCTGGGCTTGGTGGATCTTGGTGACCAGACGGGGGCGATAGAGCACATGGCAGTTATGACCGCTGTGGCGCACAGAACGGTAGTGGATACCGTCTATCCCCTTGGTTTTCTGTTCTTGGGCGAAAGCTTGGGATTGACCATAGTTGGTTGCGTGATAAAGCGGGGTGGAGAGAAATTCCGCGCTGGTGATATCGACCAGATTGGCGTTGAACTCGGTATAGAGCACCCGCATCTGTACTTTCTGAGCGGGTTCGTTGGTGTAGCCGAACATGCGCTCTTGGTGATACACAGTCTCTTTGATGGCAGTATCGAGCAGGGGGGCGCAGTAGTAACCGCCGAAATCGCCAGTGGTGAATCGGGCTCCTTCCGGGTTGATATGGGTGAAGGCTGCCATCACATAGCTGCTGCCATTTAGCCCGACCAACCAATCCTCTTTCGGTACCAACGACAGATCACCCGCCGCTTCATTCAAGCGATCATTGGTCAGTGACTCTATGGCCCAGACGGCCTCCAGTTCGTCCGCATTAGCTACGTCTTCATAGAGATCGATGGTGGGGTAGCGGCTTGGAATGATCCGATAGGCTCGCTCCCCCTTGAGTTCAATCAGTGGCGGCTCTTGCATCAGGCCATACCCCCGCGCCAGGCATGCAGACGGGTGGCCACTTCATACAAATCAGCCACGCGGCCAGCGTTCATAATGTCCATCGCGCTGCGCCCGGCAAAGAAGGGATGGCTGTTGGGTTTGCGCACCCAGCCGTAGATGCTGTCGTCGGCACTGAACAGCATCCTCAGACACTTATGGATATTGAGGATGTAGCTCATCCGTTCTTGCATATCCATGGTCAGACGGATCCCGCCGTTTGACTCTTTGTATTTGTTCAATGTTGAACGGGATGAAATGCCAAGAAGTTTCAGCTGTTCATCTGTATTGCAGTGCCACTTATCCAGGATACGGAATACCACAGGCAGTGCCTTACTGGGGTCAATGGCGCCATTTTTCAGGGCTTTTTGTGTAGTGTTGGCCATATGTCCTCCTTACTATAGTCAGCGCCAGACGGCTGTCTGGCGCGTGAAATGTTAACTTGAGTTTAGTGTAGAAGAAATGCGCACACATGTACACATTTATACATATGTGCACATATATGTTCATTTTTGGGCGTTAATCTTCTTCCTTGAGGTCACGCAAAAAACACTCAGTGGTCAGCCACTATCTGGTGTGGTCCTGGCTGGTACATTGGGTTGATTTTCGAGCCGATGGGCCAGCTTGATGGAGGCCAGACACTAGGCGCGCCATGTGTCGATCGGTGTGCTGTCGTGTTTAGGCATCGAAGAGGTGAAGATGAAAAAGGGAGCGATTGCTCCCTTAATCCATTAAGCCCGTCAGGGTCGATTAACCGCCGACTTAACCCGCCTTGGCCACCATGGCTTTCAACTGCAGGAAGTACTGCTCGTAGAGGCGGGAGGCATCACCCACATCGGACTGGAACTCGCCCTTACGTTTGATCTCGTCGCACGGGAAGACCATGGGGTTGTTGCGAAACGCCGGGGTGAGCAGGGGAATGGCATCCTTGACCGGGGTGGGGTAACCAATCGCCTCGGCCACCTTGGCGGCCACATCGGGGCGCATCAGGAAGTTGATCAGGGCGTGCGCCTCCTTCACATGCTTGGCCTTGGCCGGGATGGCGAGGTTGTCCATCCAGAGCACGGCGCCTTCTTCGGGGTAGGTCATCTGGATGGAGGGGTATTCGCGCTGGGCGCCGTAGGCCGAGCCGTTCCACAGCATACCGATATTGACCTCACCAGCGATGAAGGGGTCGGCCGGGTTGTCGGAGTTGAACGCCTTGACGTTGGGCATCAGCTTTTTCAGGTATTCGAACGCTTCGGCAATTTGCGCCTTGTCCTGGGTGTTGGGGCTGTAACCCAGTTGCACCAGCGCGATATGGAACACCTCGCGGGCATCGTCCATCAGCAGCAGGCTCTCTTTCCACTCCGGTGCCCAGAGTTGCTTCCAGCTGGTAACCGGCTGTTCGATGATATCGGTGTTGGTGCCGATCCCGGTTGCGCCCCAGATATAGGGGATGGAGTAGCGGTTGTCCGGGTCGTACTCGTGGTTGAGCAGGGTGGGGTCGAGGTGCTTGAAGTTGGGCAGCTGGGCGCGATCCAGCGGCTGCAGCATCCCCTCTTTGGCCATTTTCGAGATGAAATAGGTGCTGGGCACCACCACGTCATAGCCGTCGCCATGGGTTTTCAGCTTGGCGTAGAGGGTCTCGTTGGATTCGTAGGTGGAGTAGATCACCTTGATACCGGTCTCTTGCTGGAACTGCTCCAGCAGGCCGTCCGGCACATATTCCGACCAGTTGTAGAAGTAGACCACCTTGTCGTCGGCCGCGTGAGCGCTCTGGCTCTGCAGCGGGGTGGTGAGGGTGAGGGCGGCTGCCAGCAGGGCGCCGGCCTTGTGTTGGATTGTCATCAACAACTCCTTGGGGTTATGGGGCCTTGCGGCCCACCGTGACAGAGTTCGCCAAAGATGGCGGGGACGAAACGGGCAGGGTTAACCCTGCCGTTTACGCAGTAACAGTTGCGCCAGCAGCACCATCCCGAGGGAGGCGACCAGCATCAGGGTGGCCAGGGCGTTGACCTCGGGGGAGACCCCCACCTTGACCATGGAGTAGATCTTGAGCGGCAGGATCTCGTACGCCGGGCCGGTCACAAAGGAGCTCACCACCACGTCATCCAGCGACAGGGTAAAGGAGAGCAGCCAGCCCGCCATCACCGCCGGCAGGGCCAGCGGCAGTATGATGCGGCGCAGGATGATCCACTCGCCAGCCCCCAGATCCCGCGCCGCCTCCAGCATCCGCACATCGAAGCCGCACAGCCGCGAGTAGACGGTGATCACCACGAACGGCAGGCAGAAGGTGATGTGGGCGATCAGCAGCGACCAGAAGCCGAGCGCAATGCCGGTCACTACAAACAGGGTCAGCAGCGAAATGGCCATCACGATATCGGGGGACATCATTACCACAAACAGCATGCCGCTCACGTACTGCTTGCCGCGAAAACGGTAGCGAAACAGTGCCACGGCGGTGAGGGTGCCGATCAGGGTGGCGGCGGTGGCGGTGAGGGCTGCGATGGTCAGGGAGTGCTGGGCCGCCTGCATTAGGCTGGCGCTGGCAAATAGCTTCTCATACCAGCCAAGGGTAAAGCCGCGCCAGTCGATGCCATATTTCGACAGGTTGAAGGAGTTGGCGATCAGCACCCCGATGGGCACATAGAGATAGCCAAACACCAGCAGCAGGAACAGAGCTTTCAGTGCGCGCATCATGCCAGCTCCCCCTTCTTGCTGAGCAGCTTGCCCGCCCGCCAGTAGCTGTAGACCAACAGTGCCATCAGCACCGTCAGCATCACGCTGATGGCGGCGCCGAAGGGCCAGTCACGGCTGTTGAGGAACTGGGTCTTGATCAGGTTGCCAATCAGCAAGTGCTTGGCGCCCCCCAGCAGATCGGAGACATAGAACATCCCCATGGCGGGCAGGAACACCAGCAGACAACCGGCGATGATGCCGGGCAGGGTGAGGGGCAAAATGATCCGCATCAGCCGCTGCCAGCCGTTGGCGCCAAGATCTCGCGCCGCCTCCAGCAAACGGCCATCCAGCTTTTCGATGCTGGAGTAGAGCGGCAGCACCATAAAGGGGAGCAGCACATAGACCAGCCCGATGATGACGGCCACCTCGGTATACATCATCTGCAGCGGCCGCTCGATAAGCCCCAGATCCAGCAGCCAGCCATTGATCAGTCCCCGGGTGCCGAGCAGCACCTTCAGCGCATAGGTGCGAATGAGAGAGTTGGTCCAGAACGGCACCACCACCAGAAACAGCAGCAGCGGGCGGATACGTGCTGGCAGATGGGCCAGCAGCCAGGCAAAGGGGTAGCCCACCAGCAGGCAGATGGCGGTGGCGAGCAGCGCCAGCCAGAGGGAGTGGAGCAGCACCTCAAAATAAAGGGGGTCCAGCAGGCGGCCATAGTTGCTCAGGGTAAAGAGCGGCGCGATAAGCTCGGACTCGTCACGGGTCAGGAAGCTGACGCCGATGATCATCAGGTTGGGCAGGAAGACAAACAGCGTCAGCCAGCCCAGGATCAGCGCGATGGCCCCGTTGCGAAAGCCGTTGTGGGCAAAGCTGTGCGGTACCCGCAGATTAGTGAGGCTCATAGGGCAGCACCACCTCCCAGCTGTCGACCCAGTGGATCGCCACCTCCTGACCCAGACGGTAGTCAAAGTCGGGGTCATCCTCGTCGAAGAACTCGGAGATAAGCAGCTGTTTGCCACTTTCGAGTTCGATCACCGAATCCAGCGTCGCCCCCTTGTAGTTGCGCTCGCGGATATTGCCCCGTAGCGCACCGCTCTGATCGTCATCCTGATCGAGAATGCGCAGATCTTCCGGGCGCAGCAGCACCAGCACCTTGTCGTCTGGCTGGAACGGCAAGGTGGTATGAAGCAGGCACTCGCGCCCCTCTACCTCCGCTTGCCAGATACCGGGTTCGCGCTGACTGATCAGCTTTCCATCCATCACGTTGATCTCGCCGATAAAGCGGGCCACGAACAGGTTGGCTGGCGATTCGTAGATATCGCGCGGGGTGCCGCGCTGGATGATCTTGCCCCCCTCCATCACCAGGATGCGATCAGACA
Source organism: Aeromonas sp. s8 (assembly GCF_040907785.1). NCBI lineage: Bacteria > Pseudomonadati > Pseudomonadota > Gammaproteobacteria > Aeromonadales > Aeromonadaceae > Aeromonas > Aeromonas sp. s8. The sequence goes on along the minus strand of NZ_JBFOCL010000011.1, from coordinate 76,449 downwards.
TGGTGAGTGCCTCTTCCTGATCATGGGTAACGAAGACAAAGGTGATGCCAAGGCGACGCTGCAGCGCCTTGAGCTCGCTCTGCATCTGCTTGCGCAGCTTGTAGTCGAGCGCCGAGAGGGATTCGTCGAGCAGCAGCAGACGGGGCTTATTGACCACGGCGCGGGCAATGGCGACCCGTTGTTGCTGACCGCCGGAGAGCTGATCCGGGCGGCGATTGGCCAGCTCGGTGAGCTGCACCATGGCGAGGGTCTCCTCGACCCGCTGGCGGATCTCGCTGGCAGGCACTTTCTGCATCTCGAGGCCAAAGGCGACGTTTTCAAACACCGTCATATGGGGGAAGAGCGCATAGCTCTGGAACACGGTGTTGATGTGCCTGTGTTCGGCGGGGATATGGGTGATCTCGTCACCGGCCAGATGGATGGTGCCACCGTCGACCGATTCGAGCCCGGCCAGCAGGCGCAGCAGGGTGGTCTTGCCACAGCCGGAAGGGCCCAGCAGGGTAAGAAATTCACCGTCATAGATTTCAAGGTCAAGGTCACTCAGGATCACCTTGCCATCGTATTTTTTGCTGATCTTGTTCAGCGCGACAATTACCTGTGGATTGTTCATCATCCGCCAGTCTCACCCCAGCCAGTGGCCATCGTGTTGAAAGAGGGCCGCATTCTATGCAGCCGACACATGAAATTAAAGGCTTTTTGGCCCGAATTAGCCGCAAGTGCGCAGGAAAAACGGCTACGAATAGCAGACCAAATCGCTATAATGTGCCACCTGATTTGGTCGTTTTCGATATTGGATAGTCAATTGAGTAATAAAATGCGTATTGGCGGCTCCCTTGAGCAGTCTCTGAACCAGGGCTACCGCCTTGATCTGAAAGGGGTCATCCAGGAGGGATGGCAACAGACCCGCCGTACCGGATTTGGCCTGCTGCTGGCGATTGTCGGGGTGACGGCGATCTGGATCCTGCTTAGCAATGTGCTGCTGTTGCCCTATCTGGGGGATGACAGCCAGATGAATGTGGCCATGGTGCTGAGCTTGCTGATGACGGTGGTGATGGCCCCCATGACCAGCTCCCTCGATATGCTGGGGTTGCAGCAGTCGGTCGGGGTGCGCGCCCGCGCCAACCAGGTGTTCGACTTCTTCCGCCACTTTGTACGCCTCGGCATGTTGAGCCTGCTTGGCAGTCTGCTCACCAGCCTGTTTGGCCCGCTGTTCGGTCTGCTGGGATTGCCCGCCGTACTCTCTTTCATCCCCTCGGCCCTGATCGGCATGGGGCTGCTCTTTACCGTACCTCTGGTGCTGGAGCGCGGCCTGACGCCGCCCCAGGCCATTCTGGTCTCTCTCAAGCTCTTTGCGCGCGGCTGGCCCAGCATTGTGCTGTTCCACGGCGTGATGACCGCGCTCTTCTTCCTGGCTCTGATCCCCATGGGGTTGGGGCTTATCTGGGTGGCACCGCTCTATTTCAACTGCAAGGGGATCCTCTATCGGGATCTCTGCGGGGTGGGGGTAGAGGTTAACGAGGTGGCAGAAGGCCCCAACCATTTCAATGCATGATGCAAAAGGACGTTGAATGACCCGTCGATATGGAGTGACCAAGGTTTTGCGCCAGAGTCTGCTGGCCACGCTCTTGCTGCCTGGGCTGGCACTGGCTGAGCCGGTGCTGGATCTGCAATACAGCACCTTCTACAGCCAGATGAAGACCTTTGCCAAAGGGGAGTTTGGTCACGCCAGACTGGGGTTTTATCTGACCGATCCGCAAAATGGTCAGCGCTGTGGCCTCACTTTTGCCCGGGTTGCAACCGACAGCAAGGAAGTGGCGGGCGAGGTAACGGTCGATAGCGAACTGCGCCTGCCTTTTGATGAGGATCTCAACCTCGACAAGGGGATCGTGACGGTTGGCCTGAAAGAAGAGCACGCTACATGCGATATGACGGTACAGGTGATGGCCGACGCACCGAATGGCCCCGAACTGCCGCTGGCCGAGCTGGCGGCCAGTCAGCAGCAGATGCAGTCGTTGCTCGACAAGATGGCGGGCATGGTCGGCAAGCACTTCCTGCCGAAGATGGAAGGGGTACGTATTACCCTGGTGCAGCAGAGCGGCACTGCTTATCTGATTGATGGCGCCCGTCAGGAGGCGCTGCCCTGGCAGGCAGGCCACCTGCTGCTGAGCAATGAGCAACTGGCCGCGTTCGCTGCCGGGCAACTGCGCCTGCAGGGTGACGTGCTGCGACTGACCCCCTGGTTGCACAAAGGCTGATGCTGGTGGTGCTGTCACCGCAGTGACAGGCCAATCCAGAAAGCAAAAAAGGAGCGATTATCGCTCCTTTTTTATTGCGTGGCGTTTGCCCTGTGAACGCGGCTTAGCGCACTTCAATCACATCCAGCATGTCCATCTCGTCGATATCCAGCAGCGGCGCCTTTGGCATCTCGGGTGGATCAAACGCCTTGTCGCCACCATCGATGATGCCGGAGTCGCGGTTGATGCTCTTGAAGTCAAACAGCTTGTGATCGAGCAGGTGGCTCGGGATCACGTCCTGAATGGCGGTGAACATGGTCTCGATACGACCGGGGAAGCGGCGATCCCAATCCTGCATCATCTGCTTGATGGCCTGACGCTGCAGGTTCTCCTGCGAGCCGCACAGGTTACACGGAATGATGGGGAAGGCTTTGACGTCGGCGTAGCGGATCAGATCCTTCTCTTTGCAGTAGGCCAGCGGGCGGATCACCACGTTCTTGCCATCATCGCTCACCAGCTTGGGCGGCATGGACTTGAGCTTGCCACCGTAGAACATGTTGAGGAACAGGGTCTCGAGGATGTCGTCGCGGTGGTGGCCAAGGGCAATCTTGGTGCAACCCAGCTCTTGGGCGGTGCGGTAGAGAATACCGCGACGCAGCCGTGAGCAGAGGGAGCAGGTAGTTTTGCCTTCCGGTACCTTCTCCTTGACGATGGAGTAGGTATCTTCCTCGACGATCTTGTACTCGATGCCGAGGGAATCCAGATACTCGGGCAGCACATGCTCGGGGAAACCGGGCTGCTTCTGATCCAGGTTGACGGCAACCAGATCGAAATGGATGGGGGCGCTGGCTTTGAGGCTCATCAGTATGTCGAGCATACCGAAGCTGTCCTTGCCGCCGGAGAGGCAGACCATGACCTTGTCGCCCTCTTCAATCATGTTGAAGTCGGCAATGGCCTGACCCACGTTGCGCCGCAGGCGCTTCTGCAGTTTGTTAAAACTGTATTTTTCTTTGGCGTTCAGCTCTTCTAGCATGCTCGTAAAACCCGGGACACAAATAAGCGCGTTATTATAGCCATGTCCCGGGGGAGGGCAAGGTGCCAGGCACCTTATGATTGATTGCGACGACTGTCGACCGGGCAGCTGTAGTCCGCCGGTTTGAGGATCAGGATGTCGCAGGAGAGGCGGTCAATCACATGTTCGGCGGTATTGCCGAGCAAAGCTGCAGAAAGACCGGTACGGCCGACGCAGCCCATGATCATCAGGGTCGCCTTGAGCTCTTCGGCCATATCCGGCAACACCTCTTCCGGTAGCCCCTCTGCAACCCGGGTCCAGAGATGACCGATCCCGAACTTGTCGGCATGGCTGAGCAGCAGGCTTTCGTGGTGTTTGCGGATCGCTTCGTTATAGGCGTTGGGATCAAACTCCGGCAGCTCGATGGCCACGTTGACCGGGGTGCCCGGGTAGGTGTTGACCAGATAGAGATTGGAGCCCAGCAGCTCGGCGATGTCGCTTCCCTCCTGGGTGATCCGTTCGTTGAGCAGTTTCTGATCCGGATCGTCGCTTGAGCAGTTGATGGCGGCGATGATGTTGCCGCCCCGTTGCCAGTGACCCTCTTTGACCAGCAGCACCGGACAGGGGCATTTGCGCAGCAGGTGCCAGTCGGTGGGGGTAAAGATGAAGGTTTGCAGGAAGCTGTGATGGTGAGTGGCTTTGACCACCAGGTCGTGGCGCTGCTCCAGCACTTCCTGAATGACACACTCGAAGGGACGATTGTGCCAGACTACTTTCACTTCGCACTCGATCCCCTGTGCCCGATAGGGGGTCAGGATCTCGTCCAGCCACTCACGTCGCTGTGAAATGACGCCATCACGCATCTCTTGCCGCTCGTCCACCGAGAGCATGGCGGTCATTTCATACGAGAAGTCATAGATGGTGAGCAGCAGGGTCAGATGGGCGTTTTCGTCCAGCTCGGCGACTTTGACTGCCCGTTCGAGGGCGATTTGACGCTCCTCTTCTGGATTGATAACCACCAGAATATTCTGATATTTGACCATCTTCTCCTCCTTGGAAAAGTCCAATGACAGCAGAATCTTAGCCATTACAGCTTAGCGCAGGGGGAGGGTATGGGGAACGTACCGGATCACATTCCAGAGGAAAGGATCCGGCAGAGAAAGCAGGAGAGTAAGCGGAAAAATCAGCCGCAGGGCGGGCGAGTTGCACCGGCCATCATGCCCAGCGCGACCTGATCAAGCACGGTAATGTATTTGCCTTTGACGCTGATGAGACCGGACTTCTGGAAGCGGCCGAGCAGACGACTGATGGTCTCGACGGTCAGACCCAGATAGTTGCCAATGTCACCACGGGTCATGGAGAGACGGAACTCCTTGGCGGAGAAGCCGCGTTCGGAGAAGCGTACCGACAGATTGTGCAGGAAGGCGGCGAGGCGCTCTTCGGCATTTTTCTTGGAGAGCAGCAGGATCATCTCCTGATCGCCCATGATTTCGCTACTCATCAGACGCATGATCTGCTGGCGCAGTTTGGGCATCTTGCCGGAGAGATCATCCAGCACTTCAAACGGGATCTCGCACACCATGGCCGTTTCCAGCGCCTGGGCGAAGGAGGGGTGGGCCTGCTTGTTGATGGCATCAAAACCGACCAGATCGCCAGCGAGGTGGAACGCAGTGATCTGCTCATCCCCTTGCTCGGTGATGGTGTAAGACTTGATGGTCCCGGAGCGGATGGCATAGAGCGATTTGAACTCATCGCCAGCCTTGAACAGCTCTTCACCCTTCTGAATCGGCTTCTTGCGCTCGATGATGCTGTCCAGCTGATCAAGCTCGTTGTCGTTCAGAGTGAAGGGGATACAGAGCTGACTGATGCTGCAATCCTGGCAATGAATTGCACAGCCACCGCTCTGGATACGTCTGCCAGGTTTCTTTTCCGGGATCATAGGCTCATACGAATAATTGATTTATATCAAACAAGTTTACCATCAACTCATCCGTTTTGGATAGGGTTTCAAAAGGAAGCAATGCCAATCCAGAAGGTATGCACCCCGAACAAAATGAGCAGCAGGGCACCGCCAAGGCGCAAACTGCGCAGGGTGAGCCAGTATCTCAGGCGATCGGCAAGCCCGCCCAACGCAAACAGGGTGGGCAGGGTACCGAGACCAAAAAAGAGCATGATCAGTGCCCCGCCGCTGGCCGAACCGGCCGCCGCACTCCAGGTCAGCATGGAGTAGACCAGCCCGCAGGGGAGCCAACCCCACACCATGCCAAAGGGCAGTGCCTGCACAGGCGAGGTGAAGGGGAGAAATTTGCCCGCCAGCGGTTTGATACGGGGCCAAAGTCTTGCGCCGAGCCGCTCCAGCAGCAAGATCCCTTGCCACCAGCCCGCCAGATAGAGACCAAGCGCAATCATCAATAGCGCTGCCACGAGACGCAAGCCGGCAATAGCGTGTTTGCCTGCGCCCAGCTCGCTGGTGGTGGCGAGCAGGCCGCCCACCAAGGCTCCTGCGATGACATAGCTCAGGATCCGGCCGAAGTTGTAGTTGAGCAGATAGGCAAGCCGCCCCCAAAAATGCTGCTTGTTGGCGGGCATCGCCATGGAGAGCGCGGCGGAGACGCCACCGCACATGCCGATACAGTGGGCAGAGCCTGCCAGTCCGACCAGCAGGGCGCCGGCCAGATCAAGGTTGTGGGTCATGGTCAGCAGGCTTTACGGGTTTGTGGGTGGGTTGCTCTTCGTCAAATAGGATGTTGGAACCCTGCCGGTCGAGATCTTCAAACTGCTCGGAGCGAATGGCCCAGAAGAAGACGACCCCGGCGATGATCACAAACAGGATAGCGATGGGGATCAGGACAAAAATTATATTCATGAGAGGTACCTTGGCGTTCATCCTTGGCAAGCGTCCCCTATGGTAACCCTGTTCGGGCAGGGGGCCAGCCGCTATCAGTGAGAAATGTGGCCTGCATCGGAGGCAGGCCACATTTTCAGCAATTTTCCGCCACCAGCCTCATCGGTTGAGGCGCATGGAGTTGGTCACCACGATGAGTGAACTGAGCGACATGCCCGCCGCCGCCAGATAGGGGGGCAGCCAGCCGCAGGCCGCCAGCGGCAACACCAGCAGGTTGTAACCGATGGACCAGGCGAAGTTCTCGATGATGATCTTGCGGGTACGCATTGCCAGCACTCTGGCCTCGAGCAGTCGGCTCAGGTCATCGGCCAGCAGGATGGCATCGGCGCTGTTTTTCGCCAGATCGGTGCCACCAGCCATGGCAAACGAGGCGTGAGCGCCAGCCAGTACCGGCGCGTCGTTGATGCCATCGCCCACCATGATGCTGATATCCCCTTGGGCTTCCCGAGCCTTGAGATAGGCCAGCTTGCCATCGGGCGAGACCCCCTTGACCAGCTCATCCACGCCCAGCTCGCGGGCAATCTCGTCTGCCTGCAGAGAGCTGTCGCCAGTCAGCACGGTAGTTTGCAGACCTGCCGCCTTGAATGCCGCGATCAGCGCCCTGGCATCGGGGCGCAGGGTATCTTCCAGATTGAAGCGGGCCAAGACCTGCTGCTCGTCGGCCAGATAGATAGCCAGACCGCGGCCGCGTTCTTGCGCCGGATCCAGCCCAAGCCAGCGGGCACTGCCGATGCGGTAGCGTACGCCATCCACCAGCGCTGTGATGCCGTGACCGATGACAGGGGTGATCTCGCGGGCGGATGGCAGTACGGCGATGCTGTCGGCGGGCAGTCGGAAGGCGCGGGCAATGGGATGTTCGGATTGCGCCTCCATAGCCCGAGCGATGGCGAGGCAGTGCGCCTCGTCCACCTCTGCCAAGGTAGTTATGCCGGTCAGACTGATCTCACCTGTGGTCAGGGTGCCAGTCTTGTCCATCACGATGCGGTTGGCTTTGGTCAGCACGTCCAGCACATGACCACGGCGCAGCAGAATGCCGTTGCGGGTCAGATTGGCGGTGGCCGAGGTCAACGCCGTCGGGGTGGCCAGCGACAGGGCACAGGGGCAAGTGGCAACCAGCACGGCGAGGGTGACCCAGAACGCCTGATCCGGTTGATGGAAGTGCCAGAAGGTCCAGACCGCCGCGGCAATGATCAGCAGCACCAGAATAAAGTGGCGCGACAGCTGATCCGCCATCTGGGCGATGGCCGGTTTATCATCGAGGGCGTGATCCTGCAGCCGCATGATCTGGGCGATCCGCGACTCTTCAATACGGTGGCTGACCCTGATCTGCAGCGGAGCATCCGTGTTGATAGTGCCGGCATAGACCTGATCGCCGGGCTGTTTGAGCAGGGGCAGCTGTTCACCGGTCAGCATGGATTCGTTGAGGCTGGCTTGCCCTTCGACAATGATGCCATCCGCCGGTAAGGTTGCTCCGGCCAGCACCCGCACCCGATCGCCGACCTGCAAGGTCTTGGCCGCTACCTCATGCTCCCCTTCATCATCGATGCGGGTCGCCATGATGGGCACCAGTCGCGCCAGGTTGGAGCTCGATTCCGACGCCTTGCGTCGGGCCCGTAACTCGAGAAAGCGCCCCAGCAGCAGGAAGAAGACGAACATGGTGATGGAGTCGTAATAGACCTCACCGGTATTGAACACGGTGGCCCACATGGAGGCGATAAAAGCCCCGATCAGCGCCAGCGACACCGACACATCCATCGACAGGTGACCCTGTTTCAGGGTGCGCCAGGCACCCACGTAAAAGGGCTGGGCCGAGTAGATCATGATGGGGGTGGAGAGCAGCAGGCTTATCCACTTGAAGTAGACCATGAACTCATCTTCAACGCTGATGAAGAGATCCATGTAGAGGGCCACGGCGCACATCATCACCTGCATTGAGCCAAGCCCCGCCAGTGCCAGCCGGAACATATAGCTGCGCACCTCTTTGGCGTAGAGCGCCTCCTGTTGATGGGTCTGGAACGGATAGGCGCGATAGCCGATCTGGGCAAATCCCTTGAGGATGTCACTCAGGGAGAGCAGCTCCGGATCCCACTTGATGCGGGCCCGGTGGGTGGTGGTGTTGACATTGATGTAGCGCAGGCCCGTCAGTGTCATCAGGTGGCGTTCGATAAGCCAGGCACAGGCGGCGCAGGTGAGCCCTTCAACTGTCAGCTGGATTTCGCGAAGGGTACCGCTGTCGGTGACAAAATCCTGTTGCACTTCTGCCAGATCGTAGTGGGTGAGGGCGGCCAGCTCCTCGGGCACCAGATCCCCCTTGGTGCCGGGAGCGGTGCGGTGATCGTAGTAACTGGCGAGGCCGCACTCCATGATGGTCTCTGCCACAGCCTGACAACCGGGGCAGCACATGGGGCGAACAATCCCCTTTATCTCGAGGGCATAACCACTATTGGCGGGTACCGGCTCGCCACAGTGAAAGCAGGGGGTCATGCGTTATGCCCCCCTGAATGCAGAATGCAAGCAGCAGGGGCGGTGGCGAGAACCGGCTCGCCACAGTGAGAACAGCCGGTCATGGCTTAGCGTCCTTTCGGGTCGAGTTCGACAGGGGCCAGGGTGGGCAGCTGGACGGTCTCTTGCAATCGCCACTGGTGATCGAAGGCATCGACCCGAATGTGCCACTTGCCGACCAGCGGCTTGTCGAAATGGAGGCGATAGGTGCCGCTCGCATCGGCGGTGATCATGTGTTCGCTGTCCTGACCGGCCAAGGTCGGGTGGAACAATGAGAGATAGAGAGCTTGCCCGGCAGGAATGTCACCGCTGATGGGTTTGAGGGTCAGCTCGTTGCCGTCAACTTCCAGCCCAAAGCGGATATTGAGCGCTTCGGAGCGGTCAAACTTGCTCAAGTCCTGATTGATCTCTTTCCCTTGTTTGTAATAGTCCTCGGCCACCAGATTGACCCCATCCTTGCTGGCGATGATGGCGGTGGCGATACTGCCGACAACGGCGGCAGTGGGGAGGGCGATGATAAACCAGGGCCAGAATTGGCGATACCACGGTTTGGATAGAGGTTGGGTCATGATTGCTACTGCCATGAAACGAATGATTAACGTGGAAGATGGTTTTTACGCAACACAAGATAACAAAAAGCCTCGAGGAGTCGAGGCTTTTTGCTGTGTAATCACGTGTTTATCACATGTTACAACGTTACGGGCGAACCTTATTTGGCAGACTGTTGATGAGACAGGCTGTAAACGTAGGAGGCCAGCAGGTGAACCTTGTCCTCACCCAGAATGTCTTTCCAGGCTGGCATCACGCCGTGACGACCGTGGGTGATGGTTTGCACCACCACTTCGCGGGAGCCACCGTAGAGCCAGGTGTTGTTGGTCAGATCTGGCGCACCGACGGCAACACCGCCCTTGGCATCGGCCCCGTGGCAGGCAGCGCAGATGGCGAAGCGTGCTTCACCTTTCTTCGCTTCCACCAGGTCGACCTTGCGACCGGAGAGGCTCAGCACATAGGAGGCCACTTCCTGAACGCCATCTTTGCCGAGGATTTCACCCCAGGCAGCCATGATCCCCTGACGACCGCCCATGATGGTGGTCTTGATTTGATCAGGCTGGCCGCCCCATTGCCATTCGCTGTCGGTCAGGTTCGGGAAGCCGCGACCACCACGGGCATCGGAGCCGTGACACTGGGAGCAGTTCTGCAGGAACAGACGCTGACCCACTTTCAGGGCTTCCGGATCCTTGGCGATCTCGGTGATGGCACGATAGGTTTTGCCATCCGCTTCATAGGTGAGTTCACGGAACTTGGCGCCGTAGATCTCGTCAGCCTTGGCGACCTCACGGTCATACTCCACCGCGCGACCTTCAGCCTTGGCCGATTCGGTTGCAGCCTTGGACTCGGCCAGCGAGCGCACGTCCTGGTTGGAACTTTGCCAGCCCAGCAGGCCTTTGAAGTTGCCAAGCCCCGGGAAGGCGACCAGATAGACCAGACCGGTGACGATGAAGAAGAGGAACATGTAAGTCCACCACTTCGGCAGCGGGTTGTTGATCTCCTCGATACCATCGAAGGAGTGACCCATCGATTTGCCTTCTTCAACACCCATCTTGTCCTTGCGGCACCACATCAGCAGCAAGAAGCAGCCGAGGATGGTTCCCAGACTGATGACAGTCACAAAAATGCTAAACAGAGTGCTCATTATTGTTTCGCTCCTGCGTTCTTTTTATCAGCACCGGGTTGCTCATCATCGGCAAAAACCAGATTGGCAGCCTCGTCGAAAGAGGTCTTGCGGCGTTTGCTGTAGGCCCAGACGATGATGCCAATCATGATGGCCATCAACAGCAGGGTATACAGACCGCGAAATGTGCCGTAGTCCATCTTCGCCTCCTTATTTCAGGGCATGACCCAGTGATTGCAGATAGGCCACCAGCGCATCCAGCTCGGTTTTGCCCTTGACGGCTTCGCCCGCACCCTGAATATCGGCGTCGGTATAGGGCACACCGAAGTGATCGCGGAACAGCGCCAGCTTCTTGGCGGTCATCTCGCCGGTCAGCACATTGGTATCAAGCCAGGGATAGGCGGGCATGTTGGATTCCGGTACCACATCGCGCGGGTTGATCAGGTGAACCTTGTGCCACTCGTCGGAGTAACGGCCACCGACACGGGCCAGATCCGGACCGGTACGCTTGGAGCCCCACAGGAAGGGGTGCTCCCAGACGCTCTCGCCTGCGACCGAGTAGTGACCGTAACGCTCGGTTTCGGCACGGAACGGACGGATCATCTGGCTGTGGCAGTTGGTGCAGCCTTCGCGAATGAAGATGTCGCGTCCTTCCATCTGCAGAGCGGTGTAGGGCTTGAGACCCTCCACCGGCTCGGTGGTTTGCTTTTGGAAGAACAGCGGAGTGATTTCAACCAAGCCCCCCAAACTGATGGCGAAGATGATGCCGACCACCAGCATGGGAACGCTTTTTTCAAATATTTCGTGACGGTTATTGTTGCTCATGGGTTGACCTCTTCAATCATGCTGGCTGGGCGACAGGTTCCAGAGAACCTTTGGGCGCAGTGATGGTGCGATAGGCGTTGTAAGCCATCAGCAACATGCCGGTGACGAAGAAGCAGCCACCCAGGAAGCGCACGAAATAGAAGGGATAGGATGCCTGCAGCGCTTCAACGAAGCTGTAGGTCAGGGTGCCGTCTTCGTTGACTGCACGCCACATCAGGCCCTGCATCACGCCGGAAATCCACATGGCAACGATGTAGAGCACGGTGCCCACGGTCGCCAGCCAGAAGTGAACGTTGATCAGCTTGACGCTGTACATCCGGCCCTGGCCGAACAGGTTCGGGATCAGGTGATAGACTGCACCGATGGAGACCATGGCAACCCAGCCCAGCGCACCGGAGTGCACGTGACCAACGGTCCAGTCGGTGTAGTGGGAGAGGGCGTTGACGGTTTTGATCGCCATCATCGGGCCTTCGAAGGTCGACATGCCGTAGAAAGAGAGGGAGACGATCAGGAAGCGCAGGATGGGGTCATAACGCAGTTTGTGCCAGGCACCGGAGAGGGTCATGATGCCGTTGATCATACCGCCCCAGGAGGGTACGAACAGGATCAGGGACATCACCATGCCGAGGGACTGTGCCCAGTCAGGCAGTGCGGTGTAGTGCAGGTGGTGCGGACCGGCCCAGATATAGAGGGAGATCAACGCCCAGAAATGCACGATGGAGAGGCGATAGGAGTAAACCGGACGACCGGCCTGCTTGGGCACGAAGTAGTACATCATCCCGAGGAAGCCAGCGGTCAGCAGGAAGCCTACCGCGTTGTGGCCATACCACCACTGCACCATGGCGTCCATGGCGCCGGAGTACATGGAGTAGGACTTCATGCCGGAGAGCGGCACTTCCATGTTGTTGACAATGTGCAGCACCGCAACGGTGATGATGAAGGCGCCGAAGAACCAGTTCGCCACATAGATGTGGGAGGTGGTGCGCTTCATCAGTGTGCCGAAGAAGACGATGGCATAGGCGACCCATACCACAGTGATGGCGATATCGATCGGCCACTCCAGCTCGGCATACTCTTTGGCGGAGGTGTAACCCAGCGGCAGAGAGATGGCGGCAGAGAGAATGATTGCTTGCCAGCCCCAGAAGACGAAGGTTGCCAGCGGGCCACCAAACAGTCTGGTTTGACAGGTGCGCTGCACCACGTAGAACGAGGTGGCCATCAGTGCACTGACGCCGAAGGCGAAGATCACTGCGTTGGTATGGAGGGGCCGCAGACGACTGTAAGTCAGCCACGGGGTCTCGAAGTTGAGGGCAGGCCAGATCAACTGGGCTGCGATCAGTACGCCAACCGACATGCCGACAATTCCCCAGACAATCGTCATGACGGTAAACTGGCGAACAACGGTGTAGTTGTACTCAGGATGGTTAGTTGTATGGCTCATCGTTATATTCCGCTTCCGATGCTGCTGTTGTTTGGTTTTGAATCCGGAGAACCGGACTGGCTTCATCAGCCACCGCCGACCAGTTGTTAACATCTGTTAACGAAAGGAAAAGCAAAAGATGGCTAAATGAAAACTGCATGGGAATGATACTGAACTGACAGGTAAAATAACAGTATAAACAGTGATATATTTGGCTCCGTCCGGTCTCGATATGGCAGTTTTTTACCTTGTTCGAGATCACAAAAAACTATTTTAATTGCATCTTAATCGGGCTGTTTTTGATGAAAGAGAGACTTACCGCACGTAAAGTTTTGCACCTCGTACTGGTATTGGCGCTGTTATTGGCGCTGATGGCCTATCGCACCTGGTTTTCGGCCGATCAAAGCGTCTCTGCTGACCAGAAAAAAGATCAGATTTGTGATCTTTCCCACACCCCTTGCAGCGCGCTGATTGGTGACAAGTCGCTGACGGTCGCCATCAAGGAATTACCGCTGCGCGCTGAACATGACTTTGCCATCGCTATTACCGGCGGCGATCCGGCCATCAAACCGGTGAAAGCGACACTCGAAGGCAAAGATATGTTTATGGGCACCATTCCGGTGAGCTTTGAAGAAATAGACGGACAGTGGCAGGGGGTCACCCAGGTGGGGAGTTGTACATCACCCGTCATGATCTGGTTGTTAAATATCGAGTGGAGTAATGGTCAACGCCAGCAATTGGCGCTTTCCGTTGCCCGGGAATAACGGCGCAAGAGGTGGGGAGTGGAAAAAATATTTGAAATTTCCCGGCCAGGCGTTACCTTCCCCAAACCATCAGGGAGTGAAGTTCATTTAATCATGATTGAAAAACAACCGTTTTATCGCACCCTCAACCAGCAGGCCAAGGCGCTGCTGGAGGGGGAAACCGATCTTATTGCCAATCTGGCCAACCTCTCCGCACTGCTTAACCAGGAGCTGGCGGAGATCAACTGGGTCGGTTTTTATCTGTTGCAGGGCGAGACCCTGGTATTGGGGCCATTTCAGGGCAAACCGGCCTGCGTGCGGATCCCGGTCGGCCGCGGGGTGTGTGGTACGGCAGTGGCAGAGGGGAGAACTCAGCTCATTGACGATGTCCACCAGTTCGACGGTCACATCGCTTGTGATGGCGCGAGCAACTCGGAAATCGTGATCCCGGTGCGCCGTGGTGGCGAGATCATCGGGGTACTCGATATCGACAGTCCGATTTTTAACCGTTTCGACCAGGAAGACCGGATTGGCCTCGAAGAAACGGTGCAAATTTTGGAAAGCATGCTCTAAGTCATTGCTAGATGGTTCGCAAAAGGCCCCAAGCTCTCTATAATGGGGCCTTTGTTGTGCTCGGGACGTGCCCGTGCGTTTATATGAAAGCCAAGGTTATACATGGAAAACACTGAGAAGCTGAAGAACAGTAAAGAGATCGTTGCCTACCTGGTCGAGAAATTCCCGGCCTGCTTCGTTGCTGAAGGAGAGGCCAAGCCGCTCAAGATTGGCATCTTCCAGGATTTGGCCGAGCGTCTTGCTGACGATGCCAGAGTCTCCAAGACCATGCTGCGTTCCGCACTGCGTCAATACACCTCCAGCTGGCGCTACCTGCACGGTCTCAAAGCTGGCCAGGCTCGCGTTGATCTGGATGGCAACCCGGGCGAGCTGCTGACCGAAGAGCACATCGAGCACGCCAAGCAAGCTCTGAAAGAGAGCAAAGAGCGCGTATTCGCCAGCCGTCGTACCAATACCAAAGAGAAGGATGAGAAGGCCAAGAAGCCCCGTCGTCCTGCTGTGCGCAAAACCGAGAAAGCTGATGTAGCTGCCAAGCCGAAAGCTGCCGCCAAGGCACCGGTCGCTGACACTCCGCTGGTTAAAGTGGATGCCGCTACGCTGAAAGTGGGCCAGGATGTGCGCGTCGTTATGGGTAAATTCCCGGTTCCGGCAACCATCAAGGAAGTAACCAAGGACGATGTACAGGTCCAACTGCAGACCGGCATGATGGTGCGGGTCAAATCAGAGCACTTGGTTCTCTAAGGAGACAAATGTTGAAGCATGGCGTAATTCGTTTTTCCCTCGTTGCCTGTAGCCTGGCGCTTGCCGGGCTTGCACAGGCCATCGAGCCGGTGCTCAAGGAGAGTGATTTGCCTGTGTTGGCTCAAGAGAGCCAACATGCTACGGCCAGCAAGCGAATTACCAATCTGTTTACCCGCTCGCACTACAAACAGTTCAAGCTGGACGATGCCTTTTCCTCCGTGATTTTCGATAAATATCTGGAGAATCTGGACTACAGCCGCAACCTGTTTTTGGCCTCTGATATCAGCCGTTTTGAAAAGTACCGTAACGGTTTTGACACCGACCTCGAAAGAGGCCGTCTGGCTCCCGCCTACGAGATGTTCAACCTGAGTCAGCAGCGGCGTTATGAGCGGTTCGAATACGCCCTCAAACTGCTTGATACTCCTTTCGATTTTACCCAGACCGACAACTATGTGTTTGATCGGGAAGGGGCGGCTTGGCCCAAAGATGAAGCAGAGCTCAACGAGCTGTGGCGTCAGCGGGTCAAGTTCGATGCCCTAAGCCTCAAGCTCAGCGGCAAGGAGTGGCCCGAGATCAAGGAGCTGCTTGGCAAGCGTTACAACAACGCCATCAAGCGGATGTCCCAGACCGAGAGCGAAGATGTCTTCCAGCTCTTCATGAACTCCTTCGCTCGCGCCATCGAACCGCACACCAGTTACCTCTCACCGCGAAGTGCAGATCGTTTCAACACCGAGATGAACCTCTCGCTCGAGGGGATTGGTGCCGTGTTGCAGGCGGAAGATGACTTTACCGTCATCCGTTCTCTGGTGCCTGGTGGCCCTGCTGCCAAATCCAACCACCTCAAACCCGATGACAAGATCACCGGGGTGGGGCAGGAAGATGGCAAGATTGTCGATGTGATCGGCTGGCGTCTTGATGACGTGGTCGAGCTCATCAAGGGGCCCAAAGGGAGCAAGGTCAAGCTGGAGATCCAGCGCGGCAAGGGCGCAACCGCCAAGACCGAGCAGATCGAGCTGACCCGCGACAAGGTGCGCCTTGAAGACCGGGCTGCCAAGTCCAAGGTGATTAACGCCGAAGGCAAGAAGATTGGCGTCATCGAGATCCCGAGTTTCTACGTCAATCTGCACGATGACGTGATCAAGGAGCTCTCCAGCCTGAACAAGAAGAAGATCGATGGCTTGATCATTGATCTGCGCGGTAACGGCGGCGGCGCCCTGACCGAAGCTTCCGCCCTGAGCGGTCTCTTCTTTGCCAGCGGGCCCGTGGTGCAAATTCGTGATCACATGGGCCGTATCACGGTCAATGGCGATGACGATGGCAACGTCTACTACGGCGGCCCGATGTCGGTGATGATCGACCGTTACAGTGCCTCGGCCTCCGAGATCTTCGCTGCCGCCATGCAGGATTATGGCCGTGCGTTGATCCTGGGTGAAAACTCGTTCGGCAAGGGGACGGTGCAGCAGCATCGCAGCCTCGCCAAGGTCTATGACTTCTACGAGCAGCCTCTTGGTCACGTGCAGTACACCATCGCCAAGTTCTACCGGATCGACGGTGGCAGCACCCAGAACAAGGGCGTTGCGCCGGATATCAGCTTCCCGACACCGGTTGCTCCGGAAGAGACGGGTGAGAGCCGTGAGTTCAATGCGTTGCCATGGGACAAGATTGCCTCCGCCAACTACGAGAAACTCGGCAACTTCGCCAGCGTGCTGCCCAAGTTGCAGGCGGCGCACGATGCCCGGATCGCCAAGGATCCCGAGTTTGCATATGTGATGCAGGACATCGCCGACTACAAGGAGGAGAAAGACAAGAAGTCGGTCTCCCTCAACGAGGCGGAGCGTGTTGCAGAGCAGGCGAAACAGGATGAGAAAGCGCTCAAACGTACCAACGAGCGTCTGGCACGTCTTGGCAAGCCGGCGGTGAAGAGTCTGGATGAACTGCCCGCTGATTTTGAAGCGCCCGATGAGTATCTCATCGAAGCGGCCAATATCACGGCGGATCTGGCCAAGGTCAGCAAACGCAGCTGACAAGGCGACCTCCAATGCACAAGGGCGACTGCTGTCGCCCTTTCTTTTTGTCTGGCGTATCTGACGTAATGCAAATTGTTTGACCCCGCCAGTTGGTTGTGACAGCCTCTTTCTCGCCTTTAACAAGCGTGGAAGCAGACAATAATGACCGATCACTCCCAGGCCATGACGGCCAAATATCGCCAGGATTATCAGGCGCCGCTCTACTGGATCGACACCATCGACCTCGATTTCCAACTGCAGGAGCCGCTGACCCAGGTCACCGCCATCACCCGCATTCGCCGCAACGGCGAGCACAATGCGCCGCTCGTCCTCGATGGTGAGCAGCTGACCCTCAAGAGCGTTGCTATTGATGGCATTCCCTGTGACCACTACGAGCAAGGCGAGAGCAGTCTGACCCTGTTCAACCTGCCGGCCGAATGTGTGCTGACCATTGTCACCCTGCTGGATCCGGCCGCCAACACCGCGCTGGAAGGGCTTTACAAATCGGGTGATGCCTACTGCACCCAGTGTGAAGCGGAAGGCTTTCGCCGCATCACCTATTATCTGGACCGCCCCGACATTCTGGCGCGCTACAGCACCCGCATTACCGCCGACAAAGCCCAGTTCCCCTTCCTGCTCTCCAATGGCAACAAGGTCGACAGCGGTGATCTGGATGGCGGCCGTCACTTCGTGCAGTGGCAGGATCCTTTCCCCAAACCCAGCTACCTGTTTGCGCTGGTGGCCGGTGATTTCGATGTCGAGCGCAGCCACTACACCACCAAGAGCGGCCGCAAAGTGGCCCTCGAAATCTTCGTCGACAAGGGCAACCTCGATCGCGCCGGTTTTGCCATGGAGAGCCTCATCAACTCCATGCGTTGGGACGAGCAGCGTTTCGGTCTCGAGTATGATCTCGACATCTACATGATCGTCGCGGTGGACTTCTTCAACATGGGCGCCATGGAGAACAAGGGGCTCAACATCTTCAACTCCAAGTTCGTGCTGGCCAATCCGGCCACCGCCACCGACAGCGACTACCACGGTATCGAACGGGTGATCGGTCACGAATATTTCCACAACTGGACCGGCAACCGCGTCACCTGTCGTGACTGGTTCCAGCTCAGCCTGAAAGAGGGGCTGACGGTATTCCGGGATCAGGAGTTCTCCTCCGATCTGGGCTCCCGTGGCGTCAACCGCATCAACAACGTGCGTACCGTCCGCGGCCCGCAGTTTGCCGAAGATGCCGGCCCCATGGCGCATCCGATCCGCCCGGATGTGGTGATCGAGATGAACAACTTCTACACCCTGACCGTCTATGAGAAGGGGTCGGAAGTGATCCGCATGATGCACACCCTGCTGGGGGAAGATGCCTTCCAGGCCGGTATGCGTCTCTACTTCGCGCGTCACGACGGCTCGGCCGCCACCTGCGATGATTTCGTGCAGGCAATGGAGGATGCTTCCGGTGTCGATCTTGGCCGTTTCCGCCGCTGGTACAGTCAGTCCGGCACCCCCGAGCTGACCGTGACCGACGAGTACGATGCCGCCAGCGGTATCTATCGCCTCCATGTCAGCCAGCACACCCCGCCGACTCAGGATCAACCGCAAAAGCTGCCGCTGCATATCCCCCTCGATATCGAGCTCTATGACGAGCAGGGTGCCGTCATTGCGCTGCAGTATCAGGGCAAGGCCATCGGCAACGTGCTCGATGTGCTGGAAGCGGAGCAGACCTTCGAATTCGATCAAGTGCCGGTCAAACCGGTTCCCTCCCTGCTGCGGGACTTCTCCGCGCCGGTCAAGCTGCACTATGACTACAGCGATGAAGCGCTCGCCTTCCTGATGCGCTTTGCCCGCAACGAGTTTGCCCGCTGGGATGCGGCCCAGATGCTGATCAACAAAGCGGTCATCGACGGGGTGGCGCGGGTCCAGCACGGGCAGGGGCTTGAGCTCTCCCAAACCCTGCTGGCCGCCTTCGTCGCCATTCTGGACGACAGCGATCTCGATTTGGCCCTCAAGGCGGAGATCCTGGCGCTGCCCGGTGAAGCGACCCTGGCCGAGCTGTTCGAGGTGGCCGATATCGATGCCATCCATCAGGTACGCGACGCGATCCACACCCGTCTTGCCGAGGCCTTTGGTGCGCGCTTGGCGGCAACCTATCAGAGCCTGCGTCTGAATGGTTATCAGGTGGTGCACGCCGACATGGCCAAACGGGCCCTCAAAGGGGTCGTGCTCGGCTATCTGGCGGCACTGGATGCGGAGCATGCCGATGCGCTGGTGCGCGAGCAGTATGCAACTGCCGACAACATGACCGATACCCTGGCAGCACTGCAGGTGGCCAACGGCTATCTGTTGCCATGCCGCGCTGCGCTGCTGGCCGATTTTGAAGGCAAGTGGGCCAAGGATGGACTGGTGCTGGACAACTGGCTGCGGCTGATTGGCTGCAAACCGGCTGCCGATGTGCTTAGCGAAGTGAAACAGGCGATGAATCACCCCACTTTCAGCATTCGCAATCCGAACCGGCTGCGGGCGCTGATCGGCAGCTTCGCCATGAGCAATCAGGTGCAGTTCCATGCGGTGGATGGCAGCGGTTACCGCTTCCTGACCGATCTGCTGATCGAGCTCAACGAGGTCAATCCGCAGGTGGCTTCCCGCCTTATCACTCCGCTTATCCAGTTCAAGCGACTGGATGAGGCGCGCAAGGCCCTGATCCGCGCCGAGCTGACCCGTCTTGCCAACCTTGAGGGACTGGCACGGGATCTGTTCGAGAAGGTAAGCAAGGCGCTGCAGCAGTAACTGTCGACGGGGCAGGGGCGTGAATGCGCCTGCCCCCATTGTGTGATTTGTCGTGTGATCAGGAGCAAGCGTGAAGCAGTTTACTTTTCGGCTCTCATTGAATAGCGATGAGGTGATGCTGATGTATCAGGGCCATGCCAGACGGCTGGTGGTGCGCAGCGAACAGGGATTGACCCTGGAACTTGGCATAGAAAAAATACGCCCCTTTGTCGCCATCAATGGTGTGCATGGCTACTTTCGGCTGAAAACCCAGGACGATTACCGCTTTGTCAGTCTCGAACGCATAAATTAACAAAAATCGAACAGATTACCGACTGTTTATCTGCTTTGCATCACTATCTATCCGGCAAACTGGCACAAAGGTAGTGGGAATTTCTGTATTTTTGGTTATTTGCAAAATTTCTCACAGTTTAAGCCGTGATCTGCACCTTGTTTTTAACATCTCGTTAGCACCTTTCCTCGCCTTCCCTTATCCAAGCCATTACACTTCGCAACAACTCTGCACCAGCGGGTAACCAGGGTGGTTGCCTCTGCGTCGGTGGTTAATGTCGTCCGATAAGGAATATAAAAATGGCATTGAAAGACGCCCCTACCTCAGTTCTGCTCGAAAACGTTCTCAGCCTGATCCATCAGAAGTTGCCCAAAAACAGTGCCTCTCTGGTCGAGCGCTTCGTTGCCAAGTTCTACGGCAACATGGCGAGCTCCGACCTGCACGATCGTAATGACAGCGATCTCTATGGCGCGGCCCTTAGCTTGTGGAATGCCCTCAATCAGCGCAGCGGTACCGATCCCTACATCCGGGTCTACAATCCCGAGCTGACCCGTCATGGCTGGCAATCACCCCATACCATCGTCGAGGTGATCCTGCAGGATTCGCCCTTCCTGGTGGACTCCATCCGGATGGCGCTCAAGCGACTCAATATCACCGCCCACATGATGCTGCACCAACCGCTGCACCTCATTCGTGGTGCGGATGGCAAGATTGACGCCATTCTGGAGCTCGACAACACCGACGGGCAGACCTCGGTTGAAACGGCATTCCTTATCGAGATCGATCACCTCACCAGCGAGGAGCAGATGGCCGCGCTGGCTACCGAGCTCAACTCGGTGGCCGGTGAAGTGGCGCTGGCAGTGGGCGACTGGCAGCCGATGCTGGCCAAGCTCAATGAGATCATCGACGAGCTTCCCAAACGCAAGAGTCCGGCCAGCAAGGAGGAGGTGGCCTCCTGCGTTGCCTTCCTCAAATGGGTAGCTGCCCACAACTTCACCCTGATGGGTTATCGTCGCTACGACGTCAAAGCGGTGGAGGGGGATCACGAGATCCTGCCGCAGGCCAGCTCCAGCCTGGGGCTGATGAAGAACTCCATCAAGGAGGTGGGCCAGCGCCTTGGCAACATGCCAGCCAGCGCACGTCACGCCGCTCTGAGTTCTGACCTGCTGATCCTCACCAAATCCAACAGCAAGTCCCGGGTGCACCGTCCGGCTTATGTGGATTACATCGGCATCAAGCGCTTTGACGAGCATGGCAAGGTGATCGGGGAAGATCGCTTCATAGGTCTTTACGCCTCTTCCATCTACAACACCAGCGCGACCCAGATCCCGCTCATCAGCCATCGTCTCGAACGCATCATGGCTGCCTCCGGTCACGAGAAGGGCTCCCACGCCTACAAGGCGCTGCTGAACGTGCTGGAAACCTATCCCCGTGACGAGCTGATCCAGGCCCGTGAAGAGGAACTACTGGCTACCGGCCTTGGCGTGCTGGAGATGCAGGAGCGGGACATGCTGCGACTGTTCGTGCGCCGGGATGTCTATGGTCGCTTCTTCTCCTGCATGGTCTATGTCACCAAGGAGCGCTACAACACGGCGCTGCGGATCAAGACCCAGCAAATTTTGCAGAAATATTTTGGCAGCAATGAAGAGGTGGAGTTCAACGTCTACTTCACCGAGGGCGTGCTGGCGCGGACCCACTACATAGTGCGGGTCAACAACAACAACGTGGATGTGGATGTGAACGAAGTACAGAACAACCTGATTGAAGCGGCCCGCAGCTGGGACGACAGACTCGACTCCGTGCTGCTTTCCCATTATGGCGAGGCCCGTGGCAACGAGCTGCGCCGCCGTTTCAGTACTGCATTCCCTCGTGCTTACAAGGAAGATGTGCTGCCGGGCTCTGCTGTGGCCGACATCATGGCGCTCGATAACCTGAGTGAAGCCGAGCCGCTGGGCATGCTGTTTTACCGCGCGCAGGAGGAGGAGAACGATCGTCGGGTACGGCTCAAGCTGTTCCACCGCACCGAGCCCATTCACCTCTCCGATGTGCTGCCGATGCTGGAAAACATGGGACTGCGGGTGATCGGCGAGACCCCGTATCAGGTACGCACTCCGGGGGGCGATCTGTTCTGGATCCTCGACTTCTCCATGCTGCTGCATGGCGAGCAGCCCTTTGATCTGGCCCAGAGCCAGCAGCGCTTCCAGCAGGCGTTTGCCGCCATCTGGAACAAGCAGCTGGAAGATGACGGCTTCAACCGGCTGGTGCTGGGGGCGGGTCTCACCGGCCGCCAGGTGTCGGTGCTGCGCGCCTATGCCAAATATATGCGCCAGACCGGCGTCTCCTTCAGCCAGTCCTATATCGAAGAGACCCTGACCCGTTACCCTGATATCGCCCAGCTGCTGTTTACCCTGTTCGAGCAGCGTCTCGACCCGGCTGGCAAGCAGGATGCCAAAGCAGAAGCCAAGCTGCACGAGGAGCTGGCCGCCAAGCTGGATCAGGTGGCCAACCTGGACGACGATCGCATCATTCGCCGCTATGTGGAGATGATCGACGCTACCCTGCGCACCAACTACTACCAGCTGGACAAGGCGGGCAACATCAAGCCCTACATCTCCTTCAAACTGGCTCCCTCCAGCATTACCGACATGCCGCTGCCGCTGCCGAAATTCGAGATCTTCGTCTATTCGCCACGGGTGGAAGGGGTGCATCTGCGCTGGGGCAAGGTTGCCCGTGGCGGCCTGCGCTGGTCAGATCGCAAAGAGGACTTCCGCACCGAAGTGCTGGGTCTGGTGAAAGCCCAGCAGGTGAAGAACACAGTCATCGTGCCGGTGGGGGCCAAGGGCGGTTTCTACTGCAAACAGATGCCGGTGGGGGCGCCCCGTGCCGTCATCCAGGAGGAGGGTAAGGCCTGTTATCGCCTGTTTATTCGTGGCCTGCTCGATGTGACCGACAACATCATCGGCGGCGAGGTGATCCCGCCGACATCCGTGGTGCGTCACGATGAGGATGACTACTACCTGGTGGTCGCCGCCGACAAGGGCACGGCGACCTTCTCCGACATCGCCAACGAAATAAGCCTCGAATACGGCCAGTGGCTCGGCGATGCGTTCGCCTCCGGCGGCTCGGTCGGTTACGACCACAAGAAGATGGGTATCACCGCCCGCGGCGCCTGGGAGTCGGTCAAACGGCATTTTCGTGAAATTGGCGTCAACTGCCAGACCACCGACTTCACTTGCGTGGGGATTGGGGACATGGCTGGCGACGTGTTCGGCAACGGCATGCTGCTCTCCGAGCACACACGGCTGGTGGGCGCGTTCAACCACATGCATATCTTCGTTGACCCCACTCCGGATGCGGCCAAGAGCTTTGTCGAACGCCAGCGCCTGTTCGATCTGCCGGGCTCCAGCTGGGATGACTACAACCGCGAGCTGATATCACAAGGGGGCGGCATCTTCTTGCGCTCTGCCAAGTCCATCAAGCTGAGCCCGGAAATGCAGACCCTGCTCGGCACCGACAAGACCAGCATGGCGCCGAACGAGCTGATCAAGTCACTGCTCTGCCTCAATGTCGACCTGCTGTGGAACGGCGGCATCGGCACCTACGTGAAGAGCGCTCGCGAGAGCGATGGGGAAGTGGGCGATCGCAGCAATGACGCATTGCGGGTCAATGGTCGCGATTTGCGGGCCCGCATCGTGGGCGAGGGGGGCAACCTCGGCTTTACCCAGCTTGGTCGGGTGGAGTACGCCAGTCAGGGCGGTCGCATCAATACCGATTTTACCGACAACGTGGGGGGGGTGGATTGCTCCGACAATGAGGTGAACATCAAGATCCTACTGAACCAGTTGGTGGCGGCAGGTGATCTGACCCTCAAGCAACGTAACCAGATGCTCTACGAGATGACCGACGATGTGGCGCAGATCGTGATCACCAACGCCTATCGCCAGTCCCAGTCCATCTCGGTCACCAGCTTCCGCGGCTCTGAACAACTCAAAGAGCAACAGCGCTTTATTCAGGGGCTGGAGCGGGAAGGCAAGCTCGACCGTGCGCTCGAGTTCCTGCCATCCGATGAGGAGCTTTCAGAGCGGATGGCGGCAGGGCAGGGACTGACCCGCCCCGAACTGGCGGTGCTGGTGGCTTACGGCAAGATGGTGCTGAAAGAGCAGCTCAACTGCCCGGAAGTGACCGACGAGCCCTTCCTCGCCAACATGCTGGTCACCAGCTTCCCGGCCAAGGTGCAGCAGCAGTTTGGTGCCCAGCTGGCCGATCACCCGCTACGCGGCGAGATCATCGCTACCCGGGTGGCCAACATGTTGGTCAACGACATGGGGCTCAACTTCGCCAGCCGGATGAAGGACGAGACCGGTGCCTCGGTCGCCGAAGTGGCCTGCTGCTTCGCCATGGCCCGCGAGGTGTTTGGCATGAACCAGCTGTGGCGCGATATCGAAGGGTGCGACAACCTGGTGGATGCCCAGACTCAGCTCGAGCTGATGTTCTACAGCCGCCGCATTGTGCGCCGTGCCACCCGCTGGTTCCTGCGTGCCCGCAATCGCAGCTGGAGCATCAGCGAGAACATCGCCTTCTTCCGTCCGGCGTTCGAGACCTTAGGGAAGCACCTCTACGAGGTGATGGATGAGAGCGAAGTGGCCGAGCATCGTCAGGCTGTTGCCAAGTGGATGGAGAAACAGGTGCCGGAGGCCATTGCCCGTCAGGTCGCCCATATGAGCAGCCTCTTTTCCAGCCTGGATCTGGCGCAGATTGCCGCGGAGCACAAGACCGATATCCTGCGCGCCGCCAATGTCTACTATCGCCTCGGAGCCAAACTGGATCTGCACTGGTTCCTCGACCAGATCAACCATCAGCCGGTCGGCAACCACTGGCAGGCGATGGCGCGAGCCTCCTTCCGCGAAGATCTGGACTGGCAGCAACGCAGTCTCACTTCTGTGGTACTGGAAGGGTGCAAAGATCAGGGAGAATGCGCTACCATACTGGCCGACTGGATTTCGGAGCATGAGCAACTCTTGTCCCGTTGGACCCACATGTTGGCCGACTTCAAGACCACCAGTACCCACGAGTTCGCCAAGTTCTCGGTGGCCTTGCGAGAGTTGAACCTGCTCCAGTTGAATTGTCGGGCACTTTAATTGCCAGATTAAGGCATGACACCGACATTACACCCAAAGCCCCGGCCAGTTGCCGGGGCTTTCTTTAAGGAGCAAAGATGTTGTACCCCATCGCCAGGCATTTCCTGTTCAAACTCAATCCGGAACAGGCTCACGATCTCTCCATGAAATATTTGCCCCGCCTTCTCGGTACGCCACTCGATTGTTTCTTCCGCCAGAATTTGCCGAAACGCCCCGTCACTGTCATGGGGCTTTCTTTTGCCAATCCGGTGGGATTGGCGGCCGGTCTGGATAAAGATGGTGAGTGCATTGACGCGCTGGGTGCCATGGGATTTGGCTTTATCGAGGTCGGTACCGTCACCCCCAGACCCCAGAGCGGCAATGACAAGCCGCGCCTGTTCCGGGTTATTCCGGCAGAGGGGATCATCAACCGGATGGGATTCAACAACAAAGGGGTTGATCATCTGGTGGCCAAGGTAAAAGAGGCCAAATATCAGGGGGTCATCGGTATTAATATCGGCAAGAACAAAGACACTCCCATCGAACAGGGCAAGGATGATTACCTGATCTGCATGGACAAGGTTTATGATCATGCCGGTTATATTGCCGTCAATATCTCTTCCCCCAACACCCCGGGGTTGCGTTCGCTGCAATATGGCGAGGCGCTGGATGAATTGCTGGCAGCCCTCAAGGTACGTCAGCAAGAGCTGGCCGCCCAATATAAAAAGTATGTGCCGCTGGCGGTTAAAATTGCCCCGGATTTAAGCCTTGAAGAAATAGATCAGGTGGCCGCGTCGCTGGTGCGTAATGGTATTGATGGGGTTATCGCCACCAATACCACCCTCGAGCGCGAGATGATTTATGACATGCCCCACGCCGGTGAAGCGGGTGGCCTGAGTGGTCGTCCGCTGCAGCACAAGAGTACCGAGGTGATCCGTCATCTGGCCAAGGCGCTCAATGGTGCTCTGCCAATTATCGGTGTGGGTGGTATTGATAGTGCCATGGCCGCCCGTGAAAAATTGGCCGCCGGTGCCAGTCTGGTACAAATTTATAGCGGCTTTATTTATAAAGGGCCGGGGTTGGTCAAAGAGATTGTGACCAATATTTAAGAAATAGATGGCGGAGCCCTTTATTTGACGTTGCTGATTTCCTGCATATGGAATAAAGTCAACTGGTAATTATCAAGTAAGGGCTCCAACATGTTTATCCAACCGACCGATAGCTGGCAATGGCACTATGATGCCCAGAGTGACCGTCTGATGTTGGACCTGTCTGATAACATGTTATTTGCAACCGAGTATAAAGGGCGACAATTGGTGCCCAGCTCATTTGCAACCCAGCCTTTTTGCGTCGATGATGCAGCCCTCTATTATCAGTTGATGGATAAAGCAGCCGAACTTGAGTGGAGTATTCCCCATCAGGTGCAACTGGTGCTTAATGCCATCGCGGTCAGTCGTTTTTATAAACCCCTGATGCCACAAAGCTGGTTTTTTAGTGAACAGCATCCGCAAGTGATCCCGCAAAACGGTGATCTGGTCTTGATGAATACACCCCATGGCAACGGCGAATTTATGGTCATTGAGGCAGGGGATCAGGCTAGCGTCTGTTTGAACCTCACTGCCGATCTGGTATTGACCACCAGTAAAACCTTGCCGTGTTTCGGGGTGATCAAGGTGATGAATAACCGGATGAAACCGCGTGTTATCGTGACCGAGCAATATCGTCAGGTCAGTTGATATATTTTCACCAATCGTTTTATCTCTGTGATTACACCGCTGCCTCTTTTTACTGTTGTCACCTCAATCGCGCCTCGTTTCTGATAATTCATTGATCCGCGATGATCTTGCCCATTCTCATTGATCTTCATGGTTGTAATTCAGCCCCTCTTGAGGCTTGTTACGCTCACTTGCACCTTGTGTCCTGACCCACGCAGTATCTTGGTCTTCCGTGCTGCAAGCATGGTGTCTCCCTCTTGTTTCGTTCTGATTGTGTAGTGCCTCCACCTCAGCATCAACACATCACTCACTGAAGCGATTTTCTTCACACGACATTTTATGCTTGAAACGAGAGCTATTCTCACTTACATTTTGTTATAACATAACAAAATGGAGTTGCCATGAAGCCTCATATTCATCCGGATTATCGTTTGGTGCTGTTCCATGACACGGCAGCAGATGCCTTTTTCCTGGTCGGGTCAACCATCAAGAGCGATCGCCGCTATACGTGGCAAGATGGGAAGGAGTATCCCTATGTATCGCTCGATGTTTCCAGCCAGTCGCACTCGTTTTATACCGGCAAGCAGAAGCAGGTATCGAGCGAGGGGAGTGTCGCCCGTTTCAACAAGCGCTTTGGCGCATTTTCAAGCAAGAAGGAGTCCTGAATGCAGGTCGTCTGTTCACTCAAATCCGCACGGGCGCGTCATCCCGATTGTCAGTTGGTGCGCCGCCGCGGCAAATTGTTCGTGATTTGCAAAAGCAATCCCCGTTTCAAGGCTCGTATGAAGTGATCCGCTAAATGATGTCTGGCCCCATGATCTCGCCATCGGGTAGTCATGGGGTCTCTTGCCTTTCTCTCTGTCTACCAATCTGTTTCCATCCTGCTGTTTGCGCCGACTTTTGCATGCTCCAGCCCGCCTGATGAGGTATAATGCGGCACTATTTTTATGGGTTCCCCGTGAGCGTGATGAAAGAATTTTTTGCAACCTGCCCCAAGGGGCTGGAAAACCTGTTGGCCGATGAGCTGACCAATCTTGGCGCAGAGCAGGTCCGTGAGACCGTGGCTGGCGTCCATTTCAAAGGCGAACTGGCGATTGGCTACAAGGCCTGCCTGTGGAGCCGTTTTGCCTCCCGTATCGTGCTGGTGCTCTCCGAATTCCAGATGAACGATGATCTGGATCTCTATCTGGGCGCCCACACAATCCCCTGGGAAGAGCACTTCTCCGGTACCTCTACCATCGCGGTGGACTTTACCGGTACCAACCCTGCCATTCGCAATACCCAATATGGCGCGCTGAAAATCAAGGATGCCATCGTCGACCGCTTCACCAAGCGCGGTCACGTGCGTCCGGACGTGGACAAAAAGTCGCCGGATATTCGCATCATGGCGCACCTGGGCAAGGGCAAGGCCAATATCACGCTGGACTTGTCAGGCCCGGCACTGCACCAGCGTTTCTATCGTCAGGGAACAGGTGAAGCACCGCTCAAAGAGAACCTGGCCTGCGCCATGATTGCCCGTAGCGGCTGGGCCGGTGAGCCCATGATGGACCCCATGTGCGGTTCAGGTACCTTGCTGATTGAAGCGGCCTTTATCGCCGCCGACATGGCACCGGCGCTGCGCCGCGAGCGCTTCGGTTTCGATCGCTGGCTGCAGCACGATAGCGAGCTATGGCAGAGCCTGATGATGGAAGCACAAGTGCGTGCCAAACGCGGTATGCAGCGTTGCGAAGTAAAACTGTTTGGTTGTGATGCCGACCAGCGCGTGCTGCTCAAAGCCCGTGATAACGCCAAAGCGGCCGGTGTGGCCCACCTCATCACCTTCAAGCAGGCCGACGTCACCAAGCTGGAAAACCCGCTGCCGATGCCTGCCCCTGTTGAAGGGGAAGAAGGTCAAGGGGAGGCCCGCCAGGTTGGTATGCTCATCTCCAACCCGCCTTATGGCGAGCGTCTTGGCGAATTTCCGGCGCTGCTGGAAGTGCATCAGGCCCTCGGCGATGCCCTGCGTCGCAGCTTCCAGGGTTGGAAAGTCTCCATTCTTTCCGCATCGCCCGAGCTGCTCAGCTGTCTGCGCCTGCGCGCCGACAAGCAATATCGCCTGTTCAACGGCGCCCTCGAGTGTCAGCTGCGTAACTACCAGATCGCACTGGACTCCGTGGCTTCCCAAAAAGAGGTGGCACAGGACTTTGCAAACCGTCTGCGCAAGAATCTGAAAACCCTCGAGAAATGGGCCAACAAAGAGGGCATCGATTGCTATCGCATCTACGATGCCGACTTGCCGGAATACAACGCCGCCATCGACCGCTATCAGGACTATCTGGTGGTGCAGGAGTATGCCGCGCCCAAGGACATCCCCGCCCAGAAGACCCGTCAGCGTCTGCTTGACATGGTTCAGGCTGCCATCAAGGTGACCGGCATGGATGGCGAGAAGGTGATCCTGAAGGTGCGTGAGCGTCAGGAGGGCAAACAGCAATATCAGAAGCTCTCCGAAGAGCAGCACCGGATGGAAGTGCAGGAGTACGGCGCCCGTCTGTGGGTCAACCTCTATGACTATCTGGATACCGGTCTGTTCCTCGACCACCGTCAGACTCGCCGTATGCTGGGCCAGATGGCCAAGGGCAAGCGCTTCCTGAACCTGTTTGCCTACACCGGCAGTGCCACCGTGCACGCGGGTCTTGGCGGTGCCAGCGAGACCACCACGGTGGACATGTCCCACACCTACCTGAACTGGGCGCAGGACAACATGCGTCTCAACTCGCTGGTGGGTCGTCAGCACAAGTTTGTCCAAGCCGATTGTCTGAAGTGGTTGTCTGAAGCGGACGAGCAGTACGACCTCATCTTCATCGATCCGCCCACCTTCTCCAACTCCAAGCGGATGGACGAGAGCTTCGACGTACAGCGCGATCACCTGTTGCTGATGCAGCACCTGAAGCGCCTGCTGGCGGCGGACGGCACTCTGGTCTTCTCCAACAACAAGCGTCACTTCAAGATGGATCTGGCCGGTCTCGAGACCACTGGTCTCAAGGCCCAGAACATCACCCAGAAGACGCGACCGAAGGATTTCGAACGTAACCAGCACATCCACAACTGCTGGATCATCACCCATGCGCCGGAGCAAGGCGAGGCGTGATGTTGACCCTGTTTCATACCGACGGCTGCCACCTGTGCGAGCAGGCCTGGGCGCTGGTGGAGCAGGCGGGCCTTGCCGCCAGCACCCGCCAGTGCGACATCATGGATGATGAGCAGTGGCTTGCCGCCTATCGGGTGCGTATTCCGGTGCTGCGTGACGAAGCTGGCCGCGAGCTCGGTTGGCCCTTCACACTGGCCGAGCTCAAAAGCTGGGCCGCCCGTCAGGGTTGATTTGTGATTTGACGATAAAACGGGGGCAGACCCAGTCTGCTGCCCGTTTTTTTCATATGAAATAAGGAACACACATGGCTCTTTTAACATTGCACGGCGCATGTCTGTCGTTCAGTGATTTCCCGCTGCTCGACAATGCCGAATTGACCATCGAGCGGGGCGAGCGCCTCTGTCTGGTTGGCCGCAACGGGGCAGGCAAGTCCACCCTGATGAAGGTCATTGCCAGCGAATTGCCGCTGGACGACGGGCGTCTGGTGCTGCAGCAAGATTTGAAAGTGACCCGCCTTGAGCAGGATCCGCCTGCTTCCAGCGAGCTGACGGTGTTTGACTATGCCGCCGAAGGGCTGGCGGGGGTGGGGGAGCTGCTCAAGCAGTACCACCACATCTCCATGGAGCTGGCGAGCGATCCGTCAGACGCCAACATTCGCAAGATGAGCGAGTTGCAAGAGCAGCTCGACTATCAGAACGGTTGGCAGTTCGAGACCCGCATCAGTCAGGTGTTGACCCTGCTGGGGCTGGATCCTGACGTGACCCTCGACAGCCTCTCCGGCGGCTGGCTGCGCAAAGTGGCGCTGGCCCGTGCGCTGGCTTGCGATCCCGACTTGTTGCTGCTCGATGAGCCGACCAACCACCTGGATATCGAAGCCATCAACTGGCTGGAAGATTTCCTCAAGGATTTTCGCGGCGCCATCGTCTTTATCTCTCACGATCGGGAGTTCATCCACAAGCTGGCGACCCGGATCATCGATCTGGATCGCGGTGCCATAACCTCCTGGCCTGGCAACTATGACGAGTACCTGCAGGGGAAAGAGGAGTGGCTGCGGGTCGAAGAGCTGAAAAATGCCGAGTTCGACCGCAAGTTGGCCCAGGAAGAGGTATGGGTTCGTCAGGGTATCAAGGCTCGCCGTACCCGTAACGAAGGCCGGGTGCGCGCCCTTGAGGCGATGCGGATGGAGCGCTCCCAGCGTCGCGAGTTGCAGGGCAAGGCCAAGCTGCAACTGGACGAGGTCAATCGCTCCGGCAAGCTGGTGTTCGAGACCGAAGGGCTTGGGCTGGACTTTGGCGATCGCACCCTGTTCAAGGGGCTCGATCTGCAAGTGCTGCGCGGTGACAAGATTGCGCTGGTCGGCCCCAATGGTTGCGGTAAATCGACCCTGATCAAGCTGTTGCTGGGTCAGCTTGAGCCAACCCGTGGCACCGTCAAGGGGGGCACCAATCTGGAGGTGGCCTACTTCGATCAGTACCGCGAGCAGCTCGACCCCGAGCAGACAGTGGTGGACAACGTCGGGGAGGGCAAGCAGGAGGTGATGGTGCGTGGCCGCTCCCGTCACATTCTTGGTTACCTGCAGGACTTCCTGTTCGAGCCCAAGCGGGCCCGTACGCCGGTCAAGGCGCTCTCCGGTGGCGAGAAGAACCGGCTGCTGCTGGCCAAGCTGTTCCTCAAGCCCAGCAACCTGCTGATCCTCGATGAACCGACCAACGACCTCGACGTCGAGACTCTGGAGCTGCTGGAAGAGCTGCTTTCCGACTACCCCGGCACCCTGCTGCTGGTGAGTCACGATCGTCGCTTCATCGACAACACAGTGACCGGCTGCTGGCTGTTTGAAGGGGATGGCCGCATCAGCGATTACGTGGGCGGTTACGCCGACATGATGGCGACCCGCGAACAGCAGGATGCCCAGCAACAGGCCAGGAGTGTACCGGTCAAGGCGCCCGAGCCGGTCGTTGCCGCCGCGCCAGAAGCGCCGAAGAAAAGCAAGAAGCTCTCCTACAAGCTGCAGCTTGAACTGGAAGGGTTGCCTGCTCGTCTTGAGCAGCTGGAAGCCGAGCTGGATACGCTGCAAAGCGAGATCAACCAGCCTGGGTTCTTCTCGCTGCCGGCAGATAAAACCCAGCCGAAACTCGATGCGCTCAATGCCGCTGAAGCCGCGCTGGAGCAGGCATTTGCTCGCTGGGAAGAGCTGGAAGGACTCAAAAATCAGGAGTAAGTTCCCTGTAATTAAAACTTAATCCAGTTCAGTGCCTTGTGTCACATAGCCCGGTTAGGGTGGAAGTTTTTGTTTGACCCAGTGCGCTCGCAGGAGTAAAGATGAAAGCGACCGATGCAGAATTGGTCGCTTTTTTTGTTCCACGAAGAGGGTCGTAGATGATGAAGAGACAGAAGCGGGACCGTCTGGAAAGAGCTCGTGCTCGTGGTTATCAGGCTGGCGTGGTCGGCAAACAGAAAGAAGCGTGTCCGTATCAATGCCTGGATGCCCGAGGGCATTGGCTTGGTGGTTGGCGTGACGCCATGGAAGGGCGGGGCTCAGGCCTCTTCATGAAGTAGCAGATACTTCATCACTCATTACAAAAGGAAAGGGGCCGTTGTGGCCCCTTTGCGTTAATGCTGTTTTACCACTCATCAGAGATGATCAGAATGCGGTGGTATCTTTGAACAGGCCCACTTTCAGGTCGGTGGCGCTGTAGATCGGACGGCCGTCAACTTCGACCACACCATCAGCAATCCCCATCACCAGCTTGCGGTTGATGACGCGCTTGAAGGTGATCTTGTAGGTCACTTTCTTGGCAGTCGGCAGGATCTGGCCGGTGAATTTCACTTCACCTACGCCCAGAGCACGACCCTTGCCGGGGCCACCTTTCCAGCCAAGGAAGAAGCCAACCAGCTGCCACATGGCGTCCAGACCGAGACAGCCAGGCATCACAGGATCACCCGGGAAGTGGCAATCGAAGAACCAGAGATCCGGAGTAATGTCGAGCTCAGCCAGGATCTCGCCCTTGCCGTGTTCGCCGCCGTTGTCATTGATCTTGACGATGCGGTCCATCATCAACATGTTGGGGGCAGGCAGCTGACTGTTACCCTCACCAAACAGTTCGCCACGGCTGCAAGCCAGCAGCTCTTCACGGGTAAAAGAGTTCTTGCCCTGTTCGCACAGGGAAAGGCGGGCTTCCATGGTGGTATTGTCTACGGTCACGCGGTATTTCCTTCAAATGGGTCAAAGCCGGGCCAATTTAGCTTACAGTTGTTCGCTAAACAACTCCGATCACTTCATCAGCGGCCAAACAGGCGCCCCAGCAGGGATTGCAGCAGTCCGACTTTGGCAGTGGAGCCGTTCAACTCGTCCAACCGCTCCTGAATACGGCCAAACAGGGTATCGGGCATATCAGGCTCACCGGCGACACAGCCAGTCAGCAACTCGATGGCCTCTTCCACATGATCCACCGGGTGGATGTGGAACTGGCCCGCTTCAACCGCTGCAATCACCTCGTCAGAGAGGTTCAGCTGCTGGATGTTGGTGCCCGGCAAAATGATCCCTTGCTTGCCGGTGATGCCGTGGATTTTGCACACCCGGAAGAAGCCTTCAATCTTCTCGTTGACGCCACCAACGGCTTGCACATTGCCAAACTGATCGACCGCACCGGTCACGGCGAAGTGCTGATAGATAGGCTGGCGGGCGAGGGCAGAGAGCAGGGCACACAAGCCGGTCAGTGAGGCACTGTCGCCATCAATTTCGTGGTAAGACTGCTCGAACACCAGATTCGCCGACAGGGGGGAGGGGTTCTCTGCACCAAATTTGTTGGAGAGATAGCCGTGGATAATCATCATCGCCTTGGCGTGGATATGACCGGCCAGCTCCGCTTTGCGCTCGATATCCGCCACATCGCCATCACCAAGGTGTACGGTCGCGGTGAGGCGCACCGGCTCGCCGAAGTCATAAGGGTGACCGGAGACCTGAATGACAGACAGGCCGTTGATCTGGCCAATCTCTTCGCCATCGGTTTGCAGCAGGATCTGGCCGTCGATAACCCCCTGATCGGACTGCTCAACCAGATAGTTGAGGCGGTAATCCTGCTCTTCCAGTGCGCCGCGAATATGCTCGTCGGTGACCACATCAGATTCCAGCTCCCGGGCCAGACTGTCAGCCATCCGCATGATGGCGGAGAGTTGCACTTCGGAGAGCGACAACCACTCCTGATGGTCACAGAGGCGGCTGGCATGACGACAAAGGGCGGCGAGGGCGGCTGGCGTGAAGTCCAGCAGACTCCAACGCTGGCGCAGCCAGGCCAGGTACTGCAGAAATTCCTGCAGATCCTCTTCAATATTCACCTCTGACACCAGATCAGCGCGCAGGAAGATGCGTTCGGACATATCCCGATCAAGCATCTGGAACTCGGCTACGTCGAGTCGGTCACCCACAAGGATCAGCTTGAGCTTGATAGGGGTCGCTTCAGGTGCGAAGAAGGGGGTCAGAGTTTTCCCTTCCTGATAGGCGTTCCAGTCCAGCTCGCCTTTTTGCATGGCATTTTTCAGTTTGAACCAGAGGTGTGGCTGATCCAGCAGCTCATCCAGTTGCAAAATGAGGTAACCGCCGTTGGCTTCGCGCAGCAAGCCAGGCTCCAAAAGGTGCTGGTTGGCATAGACAGAGCCTTGTTCTGTCTGGTAATTGATGGAGCCAAACAGGGTATCCCAGTTGAGATCACGGCCATAAATCACCGGCGCTTCCTGCGCTTCGTGGTGGATCAGCAGGTTGATCAGAATGGGGTGCTGGAACTCCAGACCCAATGCCACGTGAGCCGCCAGATCGGAGAGGAAATCATCGATTTTCGGATCATTGTTCTGCTTGCGCATGATGCGGGTCACGATGCGTTCGGCATCGAGATGGTGGCTCAACAGCTTGAGCAGCTCGCCAACCATTTCGCAAAACTCGACGCCAGTACCCGGTTGCAGGCGCAGCCAGATAGGCTTGTAGGGGTTGTTCAGATTCTCGGTGTAGCAGAGATCAAACAGGTCACCATCCTTGCCATTAGAGTCGGCAATCAGCGTCTGGCAAACGCCTTCGTAATCTGCGCCGGGGAATCCGTTGAGCAGCATGACCGGACAGTCACCATCAAAACTGGCAAGACGTTTGATGCCGGAAATGGCTCTGGGTTGCAGCGCAGCAAAGGGGATAGGTTCAAGCTCGCTGAGCTTGGTGAACTGTTCAATCGCAAAAGCGGGTTTTAATTGTTCTGATGTTAATTCAGCCACTTAAGACATCCGGTCGAAGATAGGATCAATTGTTGCCATTATACACAGTTCAATAAGTGGTGACAGGAAACAAGATACTCGATTTAACATAATATACATTATGCGCAATGACGAATGCAGGAGGACGAAATGAAGAGAACCGAACAATGGAGCCGCTTTGATGCGGTTGACTGCTTGGCCACTGAGGCCGATATGGTTGCCTATCTGCAGACAGCTCTTGAAGATGGTGATCCGGCTCTGCTGACGCAAAAGCTGGTTTTAATTGTTCTGATGTTAATTCAGCCACCTGCTGCGTTTGATGATGTGGAACGTGCCCGTAGCAAACTGCATGGCCAGCCGATCTACACACAGGAAGAACTGTTGGCTCAGTGTGGCCCCAATGCTATTTCACGAGGTGAAATGGCATTGGGGTCAAGATTAGAGATTACGAGGAATAAGCGGACGTATGCTTCGACGCATAATTATTGCAGGCCTCATTGGCTTTGTGCAATTCATTGGCTTTAACCAAAGTTGCTCTGGCGAGGCTCCAGACTTCTTCATGGCCTCATACTCTTGTTCTAGTTTTTTCTTATTCTCGCTGAGAACAAGCATCTCATCATCACATATGTTCATATATAGGGGCTTCCTCGTAAGTAGAGCAAAATGCTCTAGACAGATATGAGTCCAGCTTGGATGAATTTCAAGCTGTGGCGAGCAGAGACACTAAACTGATGCCGATAAATGTAGTTATCGGCATCGCGTGAGAGATAACAAGGCGGTGTTCAGCCGGTTCTGCTGCACAATCTCCTTCACCAATCCAGCGTATGACGATGAACCGTCACGAATGCCAGTCTCGGCCAGCTTAAGAAGATCCTCTCCAAAGTCAGTAAGACCGGCCATCCGGATCCCCTGCTGTTTGGCAATGTAGAGGTCGGCTAACTTGGCCAACTGATCCGCCAAAGCTCCCTCGCCCACAACATCTACTCGCTCAACCAGGAAGTCAGGCGGTGCTTTTCCTGGTTGAAGTAGTCATCCCAATGATCAGACATACCCCCTCCCCTTAGCTAAATTCCTGAAACCACAAATGTCCCATCTTGAGACATGAGTCCACTATTAAATCAATACGTTGTGCGGAATTCCCCTCACTTATTGAGCGTTATGTTTGATTTTCACCGTTATAACCAACGTCATTACCGTGAATTTTCTTGGAAATATCTGTCCCCTACTTGAGAGCTCTCTCTCTGGAAATATTGATACTCCCTCTTGTAATACAAGCTATTAAAATGCCGACTATCGCGATAGATTCCCCTCCCCTTAATCCTCACGGCTTATTGTTTTGGCTGGCATGATTGCGACTTTTTTGGAAGTCGGGTCAATTCATATTCAAGGCACGTTTGGCGATGGCCAATGTGGGTGGCTGGCAGGTCAAGTAGAGGTTGCTGTTGAACTGCTGCAATATACGTTTGAGCTCGTTCATATCATCGGGATGGAGGGTTAAGGACCAGAGTGCTCTGGGCTGGCCATGATGGAGGCCATTGGTATAGATAATGGTGCAATCTTCGATACGCAACTCTTTGCAGTGGGCCTCCATCTGCAGGCCCACATCCGGAAACCAGATATGCAGTGTGCCTGAAGAGATAAAGGTGAACTGGGCCATGAGCGACCCTTTGCCAACGATCCTGAAGGTCTTTTCCACCACTGCCACTTGCATACCCGCTCCTTGGCTTCTCGTTAATATTGACACCAATCTCACCAATGATGACTGGATATGCAAGTGTGATAACAAGGCGCAGTTCAAACCGAATATGACTGCTTCCGGCATGTTACTTAGCTTTCGGCATCGGGTGTTCTCGGTGTTTCAGCAAGCAATTCTGTTTTTTGCTTCTCTGCTACGGGATAAATATGTATGCCGCAGATGGCAAGGAGCCTGTTCTGAATCATCCATGTGAGCCAAAAATATTTCCTGAACCGATTGCCATCCAGAGAAGTACAAAATCGCCGCACCTACTTCTATGACATCCCAAACAAGCCATTCTGTGTTCTAAGAGCAGTCAATAAAAATCAGGAATCATGTCACGTTGTTCATTAATTCTTGCGAGTGTTATCTCTCATTTTTGATTCAGTCGATCCAGCGGTTTTTGCTGGGCGCTCTCATGTCGTTCACTGTTGCTGGTGTGCAGGTATTTCGAAGTGGTGTCGATGCTGTCATGTCCTGCATCGGCTTGTACGTGGGAAAGCGGTCGCCCATGCAGGTTGATGTCATGGGTGATCCCGGTGTGGCGGATCGCATGGGGAGAGAGTTGCCGCATTTCGGCCGCATCCTGGACAAATCCATCCTGCTCTGCCAATTCTGCGCCTTTACCGATGATCACCATGATCAAATCCCGTAACTGGCGAATACCGAGATTGGCGTTTAGCTCGCCCTGCTCGCGGCCGTGGGCTGCCGCTTTATGACGAACGAACAGTGGCGTCTGTTCATCCGGTGTCGGCAAGGGAGGGAGACCGAGGAAACAGCGGTAGCGTTCGAGTGCCGTCAACAACGCTTGGGATACAGCTACGGTACGCCGTTTGCCCCCTTTGCTTTGCGGAATAAAGTAGCCCCAGACGCCGGTTTTGCGATCCCGCCTGAATTGCCCCATCACAGGTGTAAAGCCCGGCCGTGCTGCAACCTCAGAGATCCGCAGATAGCAGGCGTACATCAGAATGGTGAGAAAACGGCTGCGCTCATGCTGCTCCGGATGGTCGTTGGCAAGGGTATCGGCAGCTTGCATCACGTATGACCACTGCAACTCGCTGAAGGCCTGCACCTGATCATCGGCCTCCTGCTGTTGCGGCCGTTTGACCCGCTGCAGTAGCAGAGCGGGATTCCTGT
This sequence comes from Aeromonas sp. s8, assembly GCF_040907785.1. NCBI lineage: Bacteria > Pseudomonadati > Pseudomonadota > Gammaproteobacteria > Aeromonadales > Aeromonadaceae > Aeromonas > Aeromonas sp. s8. Next base: position 38,692 of record NZ_JBFOCL010000011.1, on the reverse strand, counting down.
CCATGTACTCCTCCTGGATCAGGAACTGGAAGAAGGCCGACAGGATGGCCAGCTTGGTCTTCATCGCCTGCTCGCTCAGGCGATAGGGCAAGGTGCGGCCCAGCTCCCGTTTGCCCAAAAACGGTCGCCATTGCGGATTGGGCAACCGCTCCCCCCACTCCTTGTCGAGGACAAATTGCGCCACGTTGCGATAGGCGATCAACACGTCAGGGGGGGACTGACAGTAGTCAAGATAGCGGATCATGATGCGGCGAGTGAGATCTTTCGGGCTGATGGCTGCCTCTCGAAAGCACCAGTGTAAAAAAGTGGTCAGTTCGCTGCGATAGGTTTTGTAGTTGTTTTCGCTGTTGCGCTGCTCTAGCAGCCAATCGACCGCCAGTTCGTAAACCAGCCCGGCATCGGGCACATCATTGAGGCTGAGGTTGGCAAGGTACTGATTGACCTGCGGATTGCCAGCTTCCAGATAGATAAGGCTGTCAAACAGCGGCATAGCTGGCGGCAAGGATAATGGTTGTTGAGTCATGGTGATGCTTGTTGATGCTGAGATGAATCGATATGAGCCTGTAAGCCGAGTTGCTAGAAAAGGGCTCGTGATACATGAATGCGGCTTCTATTGGGATTGGTACTACCTCTTGTTGTTGCTGATTAAGGTCACCGGGAGCGATCTAGATAACGTTCTCTCCACTGTTTGCTCATTATTTCCTCATAGATCTGGCTGGTGTCGCTCAGTGGTGCACGCTATTCAGTTATGCATGGGATATGCAGCATGGTTAAAAAATTCTCGGGGTAAATAGCCGTAAAAATGGTTTTAAATGCAAATAAAGTGAATGAGCTGAGCCATTTATCCCGAGAAATAAGGTCTGTGCAATCAAGCCACCTGTTTGAGTGGCTTCTCCTTGCGCTTGGCTGTTGGAGTCTCTTCCTCTTTCGTGCCAGCCTGAACCTTGCCGCCACGCAGCAGGGTTTGCAGCACATCACGCTGCTCTGCCAGGTAGAATGCCAGACTCTCTTGCTGCTCTGGTGCCAGCTCGATCGGGGCGCCAGCCAACAGGGTCATCAACTCATCGGCCGTATCCAGCAGCTTGTCATAGGCATCGGCCTCTTTTTTGCTGGCAAAGGTCATTTTTTCCACTCCCCCACGAACAACCACATATTTGATCTCGACAGCCATGATGGCCTCCTCTTGGTGATGATGGATAGAGTATATGTATGGATATACAGTATTGCAAATAACCTCACCAGAAAAGAGTTCGCCGGGGTTTAGCGACAAAAGCCGCGCTGGATCAAGCTGCCTCAAAGTGTCATTTGACTTCCACGCCAGACTGGTCGGATCATGGCCTTATGACGATCGTACGACACCTGTTTATTCTGCTGATGGTAGAGGTGCTGCTCCTCGGGAGTATCGCCCACTTGGTCGTGGGACTCCCCTGGTTGCTGACCCTGCTGTTTGTAGTGTTTGCCCTGCTTGGGTTGCGCTGTCTGGTGGTGCTCGGCAGCTGGCTGTTTACCCGCTTCTACCCCTCCCCGGCTATCGGCCCCTGGCGCAGGGTGAAGATGATGACGCAGGAGATGCTGGCCTACCTCTACACCTTCACCTTGTTGCTACCGTTCGAGCCTTTGCTGATGGCACCCGATCGGCTGCGTCCATGCCAGCGCCCCGTATTGCTGGTGCATGGTTACGGTTGCAGTCGCGGGATCTGGCGTACCCAGCGCTCCCGACTGGAGACCGCAGGCCATGTGGTTGCCACCATTACCCTGATGCCACCATTTGGTCATATCGATGAGATGGTGCCGCTGCTGGCCACCCGGATTGACGATGTGCTGGCGCAGACCGGGGCTGACAAGCTGGTGCTGGTCGGTCACAGCATGGGGGGGCTGGTCTGCCGCGACTATCTGGCTATCCATGGTGGTGACAAGGTCGTGCGCCTGATCACCCTGGCTACGCCTCATCAGGGCAGTCAGCTGGCCGCCCTTGGGCTTGGGGCCAATGCCCGCGAGATGGAGCCCGGTTCCGGCTGGTTGCAGCGTTTTGCCTCTGTGCCGCTTTGCGTGCCCGGCATCTCGGTGCGAACCAGTCACGACAATGTGGTGATGCCGCAGGAGCGGCAACGATTGGCGGGAATGGAAGATATCGAGTTGTCTGCCATTGGCCATCTCTCTCTGCTCTACTCCCGTCGCACGACTGATCTGCTGCTTGAGTTGTTGTCCCGAGTCTGACCCTCCTTATTCGTCCTTCAACTGTTATTCCAAATAAAACAGGGGCCTGATTGCTTAGGCCCCTGTTGATCTTTTTATCCCATCATCCGGTTAGAAGTGTATCCCCTTGATCAGGGTCGAGACGGCAACCTGATCGGCGGTCGCCTTGGACTTGTCGCCATCCTTGGGATCGGCAAAGGTGCGGAAGCTGGTGTTCATGATCACCTGCGCAACGCGAGGTGCCAGAGCGTGAACCACCTGGCCAAATACCCCGAGGCGAGTCGCCAGTCGCACATGCTTGTTGATGATGGTATCGCACACCAGATCGGCGGCCTCTTCCGGCGTCATCATCGGCACCTGCTCATAGACCTTGGTCGGTGCGACCATCGGCGTTTTCACCAGCGGCATATTGATGATGGAGAAGCTGACCCCCTTGTCGGCAAACTCGGAGGCGGCGGTACGCACCCAGGCATCGAGGGCCGACTTGGAAGCAACATAGGCGGAGAAGCGCGGCGCATTGGTCAACACCCCGATGGAGGAGATGTTGATGATGTGCCCTTTTTTCTTCTCAATCATGGTGGGCAGCACCCCCATGATCACCTTGAGTGCGCCGAAGTAGTTGAGCTGCATGGTGCGCTCCAGATCGTGGAAGCGATCGAAGGAGTCCTCGATGGAGCGGCGGATGGAGCGGCCGGCATTGTTGACCAGAATATCGACGCCACCGTGATCGGCCACGATGCGAGCGGTGATCTCCTCGGCCTGCGCCAGATTGGAGAGATCCCCCTGATAGATCTCGATGGTCAGCCCCAGCTCGGTAAACTCCGCTTTAGTCTCGGCAATCTTCTGCTCGTCGCGAGCGATGGTAACGACGTTGGCCCCCGCCCCCGCCAGCTTGCGTGCGGTTGCTCGGCCAATGCCGGAGGTGGCCCCGGTCACCAGCACCACCTTGCCCTCTACCCGACCACGCAGGGAGCGATCTATGAAGAGTTCGGGGTCAAGGTGGCGCTCCCAGTAATCCCACAACCGCCAGGCGTAGCTGTGCAGCGGCGGCACTTCGATACCGGTCCCTTTCAGTACCCGCTGGGTTTCGCGACTGTCGAAACGGGTGGGATAACTGATAAGGCGGAACACATCCTTGGGCAGACCCAGATCGGCGATGGCGGCATCGCGGATGCGGCGCACCGGCGCCATGGTCATCAGCATGGCGGTCAGGTGGCGGGGAATGAAGTTAAAGAGAGAGGCGTTGATGCGGATCGCAGGCTCTGGCGCATGGGCGGCGCGGGAGAAGGTGCTCAGCATATCGCCAACCCGCATCGGGTTGGGGTCGGTCAGGTGGAAGGTTTTGTTCTCCTCGCCCTCTTGATGGGCGATATGCACCATGGCATCGACCACAAAGTTGACCGGCACGATATTGATGCGCCCGCCCTCAACACCGATGGCCGGCATCCAGGGCGGCAGCAGACGGCGCAGCTTCTGGATGGTCTTGAAGAAGTAGTAAGGGCCGTCGATCTTGTCCATCTCGCCGGTATTGGAGTCACCGACAACGATCCCCGGTCGGTAGACCCGCCACGGAATAGTGCACTCGTTTCGCACAATCCCTTCCGCTTCGTGCTTGGTCTGGAAGTAAGGCATGTCGAGGTGTTCGGCCTCATCGAACATGTCCTCGCGAAACAGACCGTCAAACAGGCCCGCTGCAGCAATGGAGCTGCAGTGATGGAACTGCCCCGTCCCCAGCCGCTCGGCAAGTTGAACGGCTTGACGGGTCCCTTCGGTGTTGACCTGCTGCTGGATCCCGGCCTTGGCGTTGAGATCATAGATGGCAGCCAGATGGAAGAAGTGGTCGATCTTGCCGATCAACTGCTCCTGCATCTCGACCGACACCCCCAGCAGCGGTTGCGTCATGTCACCAAAAACCGGGACTGCACGCGATTCATCCACATTCCAGAATGCAAATAACTCCGGCAATTTATCCTGATGAGAGGCGCGCATCAGAAAATAGACGATACAGTCGGGATGCTGTTGGAATAACTTTTTGATCAATCGACGCCCGATAAAACCACTACCGCCAGTAATGAAATAGTTCATAAAGAGAATCCTGCTACTGATTAGGGTGTTACTAGGTTGTTAGATATATCACGATTCATATGGGAATCCGCAATTTGATTGTCGGTTCGTGAGCAAACCCTAATTTCGGTAGTGTGCCTGTTCCGTTATTAGGTAGAACCCTCTATTTTTTGTCCCTAGACTGAAGTTGAAAAATCAGTAATGCCACAACCCGATTGCAGTTTCGTTGTCGCCATTACATTTAACTGTCGTTATTCAAGGAGAAGATCATGGCTAAGAAATTGAAAGCGCTGGCAGGGTCAGTGACCGACAACCAACTCACCTCCACCATCAAGGAGTCCACCCAGCAGATCTGGTTGGCGGGTCTGGGTGCCTATGCCAAGGCGCAGGAAGAGGGTGGCAAGATCTTTGAAGCGCTGGTGCAGGAAGGTGAAGCGCTGCAAGCAAAAACCCGTCAGAGCGCAGATGAGAAGATTGCCGCTGTGACCGACAAGACCGCCAATACCTGGGGTCGTCTGGAGCAGGTGTTTGAAGATCGCGTGGCCCGCGCTGTGGCCAGCCTCGGCATTCCGACCCGCAAGGATATCGACAAGCTCTCCAAGCGCATGGCCGAGCTGACCGACGTGGTCCAGCAACTGCTGGATGCGCAGGAAGAGGAGGCTCCTGCCGCTGAAGCCAAACCGGCTGCAGCCAAAAAGCCCGCTGCCCGCAAGCCTCCGGTAAAGAAGGCACCGGTAGCCAAGGCTAAAGAGGCTGTGGTTGAGCAGGCCGCCGATCTCCTCTCCGCCGCTGAAGATGCGGTGAAAGAGGTGAAGGCCAAAGCAGAGAGCGTCCTGCCCTGATCCCTCGTGGTGACGGAAGGTGATTGATACCGGCCCATGCCCTGCGCTGGGCCGGTCTTGTCATGGTGAATGTCATGGATAGAGAGGCGACGCTATGAGTACCATCGCAATTGCCCTTGCTGGCGGCGGGCCGCTCGGCGGCATCTACGAGATCGGTGCCTGCGCAGCCCTCTCTGACAGCATCAACGGCCTGCGCCTTGATCATGCCGATATCTATGTTGGCGTCAGTTCGGGGGCCGTGGTGGCTTCGGCGCTGGCCAATGGCATCTCGCCGGCTAAGCTGGTGCGGATCCTGCTCAGCGATGATTCGGGGGAGATGTTTGACCCGGCCACCTTGCTGCGCCCCGCCTTTCGTGAATATGCCGACCGTCTGACCTCGATCCCGCCACTGGCGTGGCAGAGCCTGACCTATTATCTGGCGGCCCCCTGGAAGCGCAGCCTGTTTGAATCGCTGCAGGGACTCTCCAAGGCCATTCCGACCGGACTATTCGACAACCGCGGGGTGGATCGCACCCTGACCCAGTTTTTTTCTCGTCCCGGCCGCAGCAACGATTTCCGCCAGTTGCGCAGTCGACTGTTTGTGGTAGCCACCGAACTCGACACCGGTCATCCGGTCGCCTTCGGCAGCCCGGGGCTCGATGATGTGCCCATCTCGGCGGCGGTACAGGCGTCAGCCGCCCTGCCCGGTCTCTTTCCGCCCTCCTTGATCAACGGTCGTTACTATGTGGACGGGGCGCTGATCAAGACTCTGCACGCTTCGGTAGCGCTGGAAGAGGGGGCGGATCTGGTGTTCTGCATCAATCCGCTGGTGCCCTATGATGCGGACATGGCCGCCGGCACCCCGACCAATCTGGTGGACAGCGGTCTGCCGGTGGTACTGGCCCAGACCTTTCGCGCCATCATCCACTCCCGCATGCATGTGGGGATGGATCGCTACAAACACCAATATCCCGACGCCGACGCCCTGCTGTTTGAGCCCTCTTCTGCCGATGGCGAGATGTTCTTCACCAATGTGTTCAGTTACCGGGATCGCCGCCGTCTCTGCGAGCACGCTTACCAGCATACCCGCCGCGATCTCTGGCAGCGTCGTAACGAGCTGGCGCCGGTGCTGGCCAAGCATGGCCTCGAGTTCAATCTGGCCGCGCTGGCCGATGAAGATCGCACCCTGCTGGCCCCCGGCATTGGCTCAGTCGCCGCCCTCGACAAGTCGCTGGAGCAGTTGCAGCACTGGCTTGCCAAACGCTATCGCCACGGCGTGCGCCGTTCATCACCAAAGGAGTAGCATGGATCGCAAACCCAAACGTCGTACCCGGGAGCGGATCCTGACCACTGCCCTCGCCTGCTTCAATCGACAAGGGGAACCCAGCGTCACCACCTCGGCCATTGCGGCCGAGATGGAGATCAGCCAGGGCAATCTCTACTACCACTTCCACAACAAGGAGGAGATCGTCAACGCCCTGTTCTGCGAATTTGAACAGCAGATGGATCGCCTGCTGGAGGCGGTCAGCACCCCGTCCGATGAGCCAGAAGATATCTGGCTCTTTCTCCACCTGATGTTTGAAGCCATCTGGCAGTACCGTTTCCTCTACTACGATATCGCGACCCTGATGAGTGGGTATCATCAGGTGGAACAGCGCTTTTCCGCCCTGCTGCGCCGCAAGGAGCAGACCGCCATCGCCATTTGCAACCATCTGCAAACGGTCGGGCTGATGGAGGGCACGGCGCAACAGATGCGCACGCTGGCGGCCAATGTGGCGCTGGTGGGCACATTCTGGATCTCTTACCAGCGGGCACTGCATCCCAAGGCGGACGCCGATATCGCCCTCGGCGTCTTTCAGGTGATGCAGCTGGTCGCACCCTATTTGCGGGCCGATGCCCGCGCTCATCTGGGCGCCCTCGCCCATCACTACACCGACAAGGTTTGATTCACATGCTACAGGGAGAACAAGCATGACCACTTCACAACTCGAATTTGTCCCCTTCCCCTACGCGGATGCGGCCTATGAGTATGCTGGCCAGAAGCTGGCGGACAACTGGGATCGTCTCCATCAGGGGGATGCCGAACCCTGGCCCGAGGATGAGCAGGTACAGGATGCCTGGCGGGCCTATCATGCCGGGGATTTTGCCCGGGCCGTCGCTCTTGGTGAAGCGGCCGGTGAGGCGGGCCTCAATGTGGCGAACAAGGCGCTGGTGATCCACGCCAGCTACCTGCTGGAAGACAAGTATGCCAAGCGCGCCGCTTTCGAGCGGGCGGCCAGCCATGCCGAGAGGCTGCAAAAACGCCAGCCCAAGAACGCCAACGCCTGGTATTTCCATGCTCTGGCCCTAGGTCGCTACAGTCAGGTCATTTCCATCTCCAAGGCCCTCTCGCAAGGAATTGGCGACAAGATCAAGGCAAGCCTTGAGAAGGCGCTGGAGCTGGCGCCAGATCACGCCGAGGCCCATATCGCCTTTGGCGCCTGGCACGCGGAAATCGTCGACAAGCTGGGGGCCATGATCGGCGGCCTCACCTATGGCGCCAAGAAGGAGGAGTCCGAGCGCCACTTCAAGGAAGCGCTGACGCTGATCCCCGACTCCGCTATCGCCCGCATGGAGTACGCCAACGCTCAGGTAATGCTGCACGGCAAGAGCCGCCTGAAAGCGGCCGAAGCCCTCTATGCTGAAGCAGCCGAGTGCGAACCGATGGATGCCATGGAGCGCCTCGATGTGGAGGCGGCGCGGGAAGAGTTGGAGGATTAACCGCCACACTTGCCACGGATAGACAACAAAACAAGAGGCCAACCCACGGGTTGGCCTCTTTTATGATGGGTGCAGTCCGGTTGGCTACGCCGTCACTGGTCGCTCAAATGCTCGCTCAACCGAGCAGCGCATCCAGTCCGTTGGGGTCAAACAGCAGCTCCGGCTCCATCAGCACCAGCAACAGCAGTTGTTCGAACTCCACCGCAAACCGCTCGACCACCCGATCCGGATCCGGAACCAGCTTCTTGTCGGTGATAAGGCCAAGCTGCACCTTGTGATCGTAAGAGAGGATGGAGACGCCGACGCCGATATCCCCCGATTGCGGCACCCAGAACAGCGGCTGACGCAATTTTGCTCCAGCCAGATAGAGGGTCTGCTGCGGGCCGGGCACGTTGGTGATCACCGCGCTGGCCTTGGCCGTGAGCAGCTCGACTGCCTGCTGCTGCACCGCATTGGGTGCCATGCCAAGGGCATGTAACAGGTTGAGCACCACCACGGGTTGCAGCGAGGTGCGCAGCGCCTGCATCCGGTCACGCACGGTATAGAGCCGCTGCAACGGGTGTTCAACATCCAGTGGCAAGTCCAGGGCCACCAGCCCGAAGCGGTTGCCAAGAGCCCCCTCATCATCCGGCGCACGCATATTGACTGGCACCAGGGCGCGGATCTTGACCTTGTTGGCATCATCCCCCTTCTCCTGCAGGTAGTGGCGAAACGCCCCTGCGGTGGCGGCGATCAGCAGATCGTTGACCGAGCAGCCCAGCACCTTGCCCACGGCCTTGATATCCGGCAGATCAATTTGTTCCGACCAGGCCACCCGCTTGGTGCTGGTGGTCTTGCCACGCAGGCGGCAGGGGGAGTCATCACCGAGGGTGGCGATATTGCACAGCTCGCTAGCCACATCCCGCCCGGTCTTGAGGTAATCCACCGCCTTGGTGGGATGGGTGACCACTTCGACATATTTGGACCAGAGGCTACCGGTCAGCTTGAGACCGGCCCGCACCAGACGGCTGCCCTGGTGGCAATCTTCCTCATCCTCGTCATCGCTGTCATCCAGTGGCTCCGGTGACGGTGGTCGCGGCGCCCCTTCCGGGGTGTTATCCATCATGGTCAGCATGGCCCGCACCAGCGAGAAGCCATCGCCCATGGCGTGGTGAATGCGCACCACCAGCGCTTGCCCACCCAGCGAAGTGTCGGTCAGGTGCATATCCCACAGGGGGCGCTGGTGGTTGAGCGGCGTCGAGGCGAGATCGGCCACCAGCTTCTCCAGCTCCAGCTTGCCCGCTTCACCCGGCAGGATCACTCGCTTGAGGTGTTGATCGAGATCGAAATCGGGATCATGGCGCCAGTAGTAGGAGCCCCCTTCCAGCACGGCCCGCTGGTGGAAGCGGGGTTGCACCGAAATGGTGTGGCGTAATCCGGCCCGCAGACGCGTTTCATCAAGCTCTCCTTCAAACATCAGGACACCGATGATCTGCATCAGGTTGTTGGGTCTGTCCATGCGTAACCAGGCGGTATCGACGCAGGAGATAAATTCACTCAGTGGCATGGTTGTTTCCCTACAAAATGAATTTACCGAGACGGCAAATTGCTCCTGCCCTCATATCCGGATGAAGACTTGATGCAATCGGAATGACATTAAAGAGTGCCGACTCGAAATATGAAATAAAGATGAAAGATTACTTACAAAATATAATTTAGACCTCACCGGATAATAAATCTGACAAACCTTATGGCTTGCCAACTTATTTCAAACAACCATCGTTTACAGCTGGTTTATTTAAAGCCAGTGCAACGAAAAGTTTCAAACACGTTTGGGGCAAGGTAAGCGATTATCGACATAATCGAGGATCTCTTGCTCCAGTACGCTGCGTACCGGCAACAGCATCAAACCAAGATGCACTTCCAGTTCCAGGTTCTCATCGTCCAGGGTGAGAGTGCCATGTACCCCTGAGCCGCGAAAACGAAGCTCGGTCTCCTCTTCATCTGCCCATTCGCAATCGAGTTGATAGCTCTCGCTCATGTCCGCAGCGATGGCTTCGGCCGCGAGCCGGGCGGCGGCCAATCCCAGCGGATGCTGACGGCTGATCTGGATGGTAGAGAGTGCGCTGCTGCCAGCGAGCGAGTTGAAGAACATGGTCGTTACTCTGGGTCATAAGTTAGTTATTGATATTAAACACATGTTCACAACAAATGAAAGGATGGTTCACATAAATGGGACTCACTTAACAGAGTCGAGAGGGATGCAGGCCATCAGCGGGGCATGGCATTTATTCCCTCCCCCGTGCGCGCTACACTTGTCACGGAACGGTCAGCAAAAGCTGCTTGTTTTTCATTCACTTGTATCTTCGTATCACCCAATCCCCATCAATGGGCCCAAGGCCAGAGAGCTGTAGATGACGCATCAAGAACATGCCCACGACGACGATAGCACCCTGGGTCGGCTCTACCGCCAGCTCAAACGGGTTGCAACCTTGCGCGAGCAGATGCGTGCTCACCCGGAAGATCAGCAGGATCGGGATCGGCTACGCCAGTGGCAGGCCGACCGGTTGGGGCGGACCCATCGTGATCTGCTGGAGAGTGACCGCTACGGCCCTGCCGCCGAGTTTTTCCTGACCGATCTCTATGGCCCGGGGGATTGTGCCCGCCGCGATGCGGACGTGATGCGGGTGATGCCGACCGCCGAGCGGCTGTTGCCGGAGTCCGGCCTCAAGGTGCTGGCGCAGGCGATCGAGCTTGATGCCCTCTCCGAAGAGCTGGATTACCTGATGGTGGTGGCGCTGCGGCGCATTGATGGCATTGATCCCATCACCCCGGACCACTACACCATCGCCTATCGTGCCGTGGGTGAACAGGCGCGCCGGGAACATCAGATTGCGCTGGTGAGCGAGCTTGGGATGACGCTGGACAGGCTGGCGAGAAAGCCACTTCTGGGGGCAACCCTCAAGCTGGTGTCTGGTCCCGCCCATCTTGCGGGACTTGGCGAGCTCTTCTCCTTTGTCGAGCGCGGCTATCAGGTGTGTCATCAGATGGGGCGTGCCAACGAGTTTCTCGAGACCATCGCCAGTCGCGAGACGGCCATCATGACGGCGCTCTTTAACGGCGACAGCCGTGCGCTTGGGTAAGGCTTATCGAGGGATAAGCCGCCAGAATAACAAAGCGGGCCGATGAGCCCGCTTTTCGTTTATCACTGTTTGCCGATATGTTGGCCAATGCAAGAGCGATCAGATCACCAACAGATCCATAAAGGCATGTACCGGGGTGGCGGCAAGGCGAGGCCCATCCTGACAGAGGGCCAAAATGTCGTTGACCCGTTTGGCTGGGAAGCGGGTGGCCAGATTGTGCTGGAATTTCTCCACCAGCAGCGGGATCCCCTCCTCCCGACGGCGACGATGGCCGACCGGATACTCCACCTCCACCTTGGCGGTGTGAGTGCCGTCCTTGAAGAAAATCTGGATGGCGTTGGCAATGGAGCGCTTGTCCGCCTCCAGATATTCGCGGCTGTAACGCTTGTCCTCCTGCACCACCATCTTGCCGCGTAGCGCGTCGATGCGGGGATCGGCAGCAACATCGTCCTCGTAATCCTCGGCAATGAGGCGACCGAAGATGAGCGGCACCGCCACCATGTATTGCAGGCAGTGATCCCGATCGGCCGGGTTGTTGAGGGCGCCGACCTTGCTGATGATGCGAATGGCCGACTCATGGGTGGTGAGTTCAATACGGTCTATCTCATCCAGCCGCCCCTTCACCTGACCGTGCAGCTTCATGGCGCACTCCACCGCGGTCTGGGCATGGAACTCGGCGGGATAGGAGATCTTGAACAGCACGTTTTCCATCACATAGCTGCCGTACCCTTGATGCAGGGCGAACTGATTGCCCTTGAACAGCACGTTGTAGAAACCCCACTTGGGCGCGCTCAGTACGCCTGGATAGCCCATCTCGCCGCTCATGGTGATAAGGGCGAGGCGCACCGCGCGAGAGGTGGCATCCCCCGCCGCCCAGCTCTTGCGCGACCCTGCATTGGGGGCATGCCGGTAGGTACGCAGGCTCTGGCCATCGACCCAGGCCTGGGAGATCGCATCGATCACCTGATCGCGGGTGCCACCCAGCATGTGAGTCACCACGGCGGTGCTGGCGACCTTGACCAGTACCACGTGATCGAGACCGACCCTATTGAAGGAGTTCTCCAGCGCCAGCACCCCCTGAATTTCGTGGGCTTTGACCATGGCCACCAGCACATCTGCCATGGTGAGCGGCGCCTTGCCCTCGGCCACGCGAGTACGGGAGAGCCAGTCGGCAGTGGCGAGAATACCGCCCAGATTGTCGGAGGGGTGGCCCCACTCGGCGGCCAGCCAGGTGTCGTTGTAATCGAGCCAGCGGATGATGGCGCCGATATCCCAGGCCGCCTTGACCGGATCGAGGCAGAGCTGGGTACCGGGCACCCGGGCGCCGTGGGGTACGAGGGTGCCGGGTACGATGGGGCCAAGGTGTTTGGTGCACTCGGGAAAGCGCAGGGCCAGCAGGCCACAGCCAAGGGTGTCCATCAGGCAGTAGCGGGCGGTGTCGAGAACCGCCTCGCAGGTTACGGGGTGGTTGCAGACATAATCGGCAATATCGACCAGTACCTGATCGGGCTCGGGTCTGTGGTTGACGTCGACGTTGGCGGACATCGTGATTTCCTTATCGTTGTTGTAGAGAGACAAAGTGACGGGGGGCCGGGCCGACATAATCGGCGCTCGGGCGGATGATCCGGTTGTGCTCGCGCTGCTCCATCACGTGGGCGCACCAGCCGGTGACCCGCGAGCAGACGAAGATAGGCGTGAACAGCTTGGTTGGGATCCCCATGTAGTGATAGGCGCTGGCATGGAAGAAGTCGGCATTGGGAAAGAGCTCTTTTTCTTCCCACATCACCTTCTCCGCCTCGCAGGAGACGCGATAGAGGCGATCATCCCCCACCGCCTCGGCAAGTTTGGCCGACCACTCCTTGATGATGACGTTGCGCGGATCCGAGGTGCGGTAGATGGCGTGGCCAAAGCCCATGATCTTCTCCTTGGCCGCCAGCTTGGCCAGCAGTTCGCGCCTTGCCTGCGTCTCGTCTTGCCAATCTTCGATCATCGCCATGGCTGCCTCGTTGGCGCCGCCATGGAGCGGGCCGCGCAGGGTGCCGATGGCGGCGGTGATGCAGGAGAACATGTCGGAAAGGGTCGAGGCGCAGACTCGCGCGGCAAAGGTGGAGGCGTTGAACTCATGCTCGGCGTAGAGGATAAGGGAGACATGCATCACCCGCCTCTCCAGCTCGCTTGGCGCCTTCTGGTGCAGCAGGGCCAGAAAGTGGCCGCCGATACACTCCTCGTCGCTGTCGAGGGCGATGCGAACTCCCTCGTGGCTGAACTTGTACCAGTAGATCAGAATGCCCGGAAAGGCGGCCAGCAGCCGATCCGCCACTTCGTGTTCATGCTCGAAACCATCTTCCGGCTCCAGATCGCCGAGCATGGAGCAGCCGGTACGCAGCACATCCATCGGATGAGCATCGGCGGGAATGCGCTCCAGTACCTCCAGCAGAGCCGTCGGCAAAGTGCGCAGGCGACGCAGTTCGCGCTTGTACGCGTCAAGCTGCTGCTCACCGGGCAACTCCCCCTTGAGCAGCAGATAGGCGACCTCCTCGAACTGGGCGCTATCGGCCAGCTCCTTGATGTCATAGCCGCGATAAGTAAGACCGGTGCCGCTCTTGCCCACGGTGCAGATACTGGTCTCCCCCGCACTCTGCCCGCGCAGACCGGCCCCGCCCAACGGTTTTTGCTGTCCCATAAGCTGCCTCCTATTCCTTGGCTGTAAACAGACGATCCAGTGTCTGCTCGTAGTGGTGATATCCGAGGAAGTCGTAGAGTGACTCCCGGGTCTGCATGGTCTCCACGACGGCCCGTTGATGGCCATCCTGGCGAATATGGTGATAGACGTTGAGGGCGGCCTGATTGGCGGCCCGGTTGGCACTCAAGGGGTAGAGCACCATATCGACCCCGTGGGCGGCCAGTTGCTCTTTATCAAACAGCGCGGTTTTGCCGAACTCGGTCATATTGGCGAGGATCGGCACTTTGGCCGCCTGCTTGAACTGGTCGTACTGGGCAAGCTCGGTCACCGCCTCGGCGAAGATCATGTCGGCACCGGCGGCCACATAGGCGGCAGTGCGTTCAAGAGCCGACTCCATCCCCTCCACCGCCAGTGCATCGGTGCGGGCCATGATGACGAACTCGCTATTCTCGCGGGCATCCACTGCCGCCTTGATGCGATCGCACATCTCTTCAAGCGTGACCACCGCCTTGTTGGGGCGATGACCACAGCGCTTCTGGGCCACCTGATCTTCCATATGGACGGCGGCAACACCGGCCCGCTCAAACGCGCGAATGGTGCGGGCGATATTGAATGCCCCGCCCCAGCCGGTGTCGATATCAACCAGAAGCGGCACACGGGTCGCCGCTGTGATCCGCTCGGCATCGATCAGCACATCGTTGAGGGAGGTCATGCCGAGATCCGGCAAGCCGTAGGAGGCATTGGCTACCCCGGCGCCGGAGAGATAGAGGGCTTGAAAACCGCTGCGCTCGGCCATCAGCGCCATATAAGCATTGATGGTGCCGACGATCTGCAAGGGATGTTCATTGGCAAGGGCGGTGCGAAAGCGCAAGCCTGCCGAGGGGGACAAACTGGACATCATGACTCCTTTCACCTGTCTAGTCTGGCTATCTAATATCACGTTTACGTTAACGTCAATTATACTTTCGTAACATTCCGGCCGCAGGCAAGACAGGAAACCGGTTTTAGGGTAAATTTCACCAATTCCTTCAACAGGTTGAATTGTATGATGGAGCCCGGTTCCGTAATTGTCTGTCCGGCGTGCGACTTGCTGATCCAGCGCAAAGCACTGCCGCTGCGTCGCCATGCCCACTGCCCGCGTTGTCACCAACATCTCTATGGCCGTTATGCCTTTCGTCCCTCCCAGTTGATGGCCCTGACCATCACCGGATTTCTGCTGCTGCCCTCCGCCTTTTTTGAACCGCTGATATATCTGCGGCTGGCTGGGGTCAACACCGACGCCGACCTGCTGCGCGGTATTCTGGTGCTGTTTGGCGAAGGTGAATGGTGGGTAGCCAGCCTGGTGCTCTGGTGCGCCGTGTTGGCGCCGGTGGGATTATTGGCGGGGATCTTTGTGCTGGCTTCGGGTCTGGCCAAACGTTGGCACATTCTTCCCGTCACCTTGAAGCTGGTCGAGGTGTTTCGCCACTGGGCCATGCTGGAGGTCTATATCGTCAGCCTGCTGGTTGCCCTGTTCAAACTGATCGACATCGCCGATGTGCGCCTAGGTGGCGGCTTGCTCAGCCTCGGTATTCTGATGCTGCTCAACATGACCCTGCTGATCCTGTTTGACCCCGCCCCCTACTGGGCGAGGATCCCGTTAAAGGAGCCGGAACATGACCAGCGCCCGTGAGATGGGGCTCTGCCGCTGCCATACCTGTGGTTTGCTGGTGCGCTATCAAGCCGGGGCAGTCTGCCCCCGTTGCAGCAGCAAATTGCAGGTGCGCATTCCCCGCTCCCTCGCCTGGTCGTGGGGCTTGCTGGCGCTCGCCACCTTCATGTTGCTGCCTGCCAATCTGTTGCCCATTACCCATTTCTACAACAAGGGGTTACTGCAGTCAGATACCATCTTCAGCGGTATCATGATGCTCTATCGCAGCAAAATGAGCGGGATTGCCACCATAGTCCTCACCGCCAGCATACTGGTGCCGGTGGGCAAAATATTGGGTCTGGGCTGGATCTGCTGGCAATTGCAGCGGGCCAAGCCGGTGCGGCGCAAGCGCCAGCTGGTGATGTATCGGGTGATCGATTTTATCGGTCGCTGGTCAATGCTGGACTTGTTCGTGATTTCGCTGATGGTGGCACTGGTCGATCGTGGTGTGCTGCTGAGTGTTCGCGCAGGCCCGGGGGCCACCGCCTTTGCCGGTGTGGTCGTGCTGACCATGATGTCGGCCCGCATGCTCGATACCCGTTTACTGTGGGACAAGGCGGCCCGTTGATGATTTCTCTGTTTTTGTCTGATGTGCTGTTTAATCCAGCCAATAAGGAGTCACTATGATCGGGGCTGAACCCGTCATCGAAAAGCGCCGCTGGTTATCGCCGGTCTGGCTGTTACCCCTGATAGCCCTGCTGCTTGCAGGTGGCTTTCTCTATCAGCAGGTATTGAGCCGTGGCCAGCTTATCCAGATCAACTTCGCCCAGGGCAACGGCATCTTGCCGGGTAAAACCCAGGTTCGTTATCAGGGGGTGGCCATCGGCGTTGTGCAGGAGCTGGAGCTGGCTGAAGATGGCCGCAAGATTGCGGTGATGGCCAAGATTGACAGCCGTGCCAGACCGCTGATCCGCAAGGGATCCGACTTCTGGCTGGTGAGCCCCAAGGCGTCGCTCACCGAGATCTCCGGCCTCGATACCCTGGTCTCCGGCAACTACATCAACCTGCAACCGGGGCGTGAAAGCAATCCGCTGGAGGAGACCTTCGATGCACTGGAGGGCCCTCCTCCCGGCTATCAGGCTCAGGGTCGCATGCTGCACCTGACCGCCGATTCGCTGGGTTCGGTGGGGATTGGTGCCAAGCTCTATTTCCGCGGTATCGAGGTGGGCAGCGTCATCAATACCCGCCTGGGTCAGGACAACCAGAACGTCATTCTGGATCTGGTGATCGAGCCGCGTTTCGAACATCTGGTCAAAGCCGATACCCGCTTCTGGAATATCAGCGGTATCAAGGGCTCCTTCAGTCTGGCTGGCGTCAACGTGGAGGCCGGCAGCCTCACCTCCATCCTGAGCGGCGGCATTGCCTTTGACTCACCCAAAGATTCACCGGAGCCGGAGAAGGGACAGACCTTCGTCCTCTATAAAGGGCTGGCGGAAGCGGCGCGTGGCGAGCGTATCGACATTGCGGCTGGCGATCTTCCGGTCAAGGAGGGGATGCCCATCCTCTATGAGGGGATCGAGATCGGTCGTATCGACCCCATTCGCCTTACCGATAAAGGCCGGGTGGTCACAGCGCTGATCAACCCGGAGCAGGCTTATCGCATTACCGACAAGAGTCAACTGGTGTGGGAGAGCGTCTCCCTCTCCGCGACCGGCGTGCAGCATGCAGATCGCCTGCTCTCCGGCCCGGCCATTCGCCTCGACTATGTGGCGGGCAAACCGGTAGAGAAGATGACACTTACCGATCGCGCGCCCCAGAGCGGCACCAAGGTGACGCTGCAGGCTGACGATCTGGCGGGGCTCAATCAGGATGCACCTGTCTGGTACAAGGGATTGCAGGTGGGCCGCATCAGCCAGCTCACCCTGGATGCGCGCGGCAATGCCAGCGTCGAGCTGGTGATGGCGCCGAACTATGGTCATCTGCTCAACCGTGCCCGCTTCTATCGCGCCGCCCCGTTGCAGATCGATGCCGATCTTAGTGGCATCAAAGTAGAAACCAGTCCGGCCAGTGCCTGGCTGGGGGGCGGGATCAAGCTGGTACAAGCCAGCAGTGGCGAGCGGATTAACCGTCTCTACCCCAGTCAGGAGCTGGCTCTGCTCGGCACCCGTGATGCCAAGCCCCAGCGCTGGTTGCTCAAAGCAGATCAGGCCGATGGCATTGGCATTGGCTCGCCTGTGCTCTATCTGGGGCTGGAAGCGGGCAAGGTCAAACAGCTACGCGCCGCCAAAGAGGGGGTCGAGATCGAACTCGAGATTGATGGGGTCTATGCTCCCCTCCTCGCCCAGCAACCCCAGTTCTGGAAAAAACCGGCCATCGACACCAAGGTGCGGGTCGATGGGGTGCAGGTCAAGGTGGGCAACCTCGGTACCTTGCTGCGCGGCGCCATCGAGTTCGATCGGTTGGCCAATGGCCGCAGCAGTCATCAACTGTTCGATTCCAGGGAGCAAGCAAAGGCCAAGGTGCGCCAGCTGTCACTGGTGGCAGAGAGCAATCCGGGGCTCGGGATTGGCAGCCCGATCCGCTATCGCGGTGTCGATATCGGCAAAATTGAAGAGATCGAGCTGGAGCCGTCACTGGGTCAGGTGATCTTCAAGGCGGAACTCGATGGCCACTACGCCGAGCGTTTCCTGCAGTCCGGCGCCCGCTTTACTCTGGTGCAGGCCAAGCTGGGGCTGGGCGGTGTCGCTCACCTCGATACCCTGATCAAGGGGGCGTTTGTAGAAGCACAACCCGGTAAAGGCGCTGGCAAAGAGCTTTTCCCTTTGAGTCAGGTCGGCCCGGTGGGTCTGGCCCTGACCCTCAAGAGCCCCTCCGTCAATGGCCTGAGCGTCGGTAGCCCGCTGCTGTTTCGCAAGATGGTAGTGGGCAGTATCACCAAGGTGGCGCTGGCTCGGGATGGCAGCGAGGTGGTGATCGACGTTAACGTGGATCAGGAGTATGCCCATTTGGTGCGGGCCAACTCCCGTTTCTGGAATGTCTCCGGGGTCAAGGCGGATATCGGCCTGACCGGGGGTACCATAGAGGTCGAGACAGTACAGAGCCTGCTGGCCGGCGGCATCGCCTTCAATACGCCGGAGAGAGAGATGGGGCCAACCGTCAAGGCAGGACACAGCTATCCGCTCTACGGCAAGGCCGAGAAAGAGTGGCTGGAGTGGAGTCCGCGTATCCAGCCCTGATCTCTTCCCTTTGTATCTCATCCAAGCCCGGCACAGTGCCGGGCTTTTTTATATTCCGGTGCCTGTTGATAGGGTTCAGATTCAGAATATTCTTAGCCTTGTGGTAGGATATCGCCCCTCTTTTTCGGTCAACGAGACGGCACAGTGCACGACAACACCTTCCTTCCCGATTACTTTTTACGCCACATTGCGGCCATCATGCCGGCCCATCTCTCGATGGATGAGTTTGTGGCCAGTTGTCGACGTCCGCTGCGCCGCAGCATTCGGGTCAATACCTTGAAGGTCGCCGTCTCAGATTTCGTCGCCCTGATGGAGCCACTGGGTTGGCAGCTTGACCCTGTGCCCTGGTGTGATACCGGCTTCTGGCTGACCCGCAGCGATGAAACCGTCCCACTTGGCAACACCGCCGAGCACTTGAGCGGGCTCTTCTACATTCAGGAAGCGAGCTCCATGCTGCCGGTGACGGCACTCTTTGCCAGCGACAAGATCAAGGCGGATGGCATGTTGCTGGATGCGGCGGCGGCCCCCGGCTCCAAGACCACCCAGATCGCGGCCCTGATGAACAATCAGGGAATGTTGGTGGCCAACGAGTTTTCCAGCAGCCGGTTGAAAGTGCTTAGCGCCAATATCCAGCGCTGCGGGGTGACCAATGTGGGCATGACCCATTTTGATGCCAAGGTTTTTGGCCAGTGGTTGCCTGAGACCTTCGACGCCATCCTGCTAGACGCCCCCTGCTCCGGTGAAGGGACGGTGCGAAAAGATGAAGATGCATTGCGCAACTGGAGTATCGAGAGCATCGACGAGATTGCGGCGGTGCAACAAGGGTTGCTGGAGAGCGCCTTCCATGCCCTGAAACCGGGTGGTGTGCTGGTCTACTCCACCTGTACCTTGAGTGAGCAGGAGAATCAGGCGGTCTGCCAATCCTTGCTGGACAAGTTTGGCGATGCCTTGAGTTTTGATTCGTTGGCAGACCTGTTCCCTCATGCAGAGCAGGCCTGCACATCCGAGGGATACCTGCACGTTTGGCCCCAGATCTTCGACAGTGAAGGCTTTTTCGTCGCCAGATTGCGCAAGCATCACTCGGTGCCCAACACCATGTTCAAGCCGGGAAAGCTGGGTAAATTCCCTTTTGCGCCGCTTCCTGCCAAAGAGGCGGAACCCATATTGCGCGAGATCGAAGCCAACTTCGGGGTGGCACCGCAGGGTCAGCTGTTTGGCCGCAATGACGAGATCTGGCTCTTCCCCCAGCGGTTTGATCAGGTGCAGGACAAGCTGCGTTTCGATCGCATCGGCATCAAGTTGGCCGAAACCTTCAAGAAAGGTTATCGCCTCACTCATGAGTGGGCATTGGCCTATGGCGATAAAGCGAGCAAGGGCGTGGTTGAGCTGGATAGCGCCAATGCGCGGGAATTCATGATGGGGCGGGACGTCTGGCCAGAGCAGGATGCTGGCGCTGGCGAGGTGATCGTCCGCTATCAGGGGCATACCCTGGGGATGGGGAAATGGGTGGGGAGTCGGGTCAAGAATGCCCTCCCCCGCGAGCTGGTGCGTGACAACAATCTGTTCAATGCCTAGTGGGTTGTTCGGTGCATAAGCACTTGAACGAGTCTGAAATACCCACACTCTGGTTGAACTTTTCTTCGGATCTTGAAAAGCCTTGAGCCTTGTCTAAGCTTAAGGTAATCCGAACACCAGTTAGCGCACGGCTCTGCAAGGAGCCAATTCCCCTATGCCAGGTACAAGAAATTCGTACCTGGCTTTTTTTATCTCTTCACGTATCGCTATTACTTCACTCTTGTGTCTATTCAACGGTCTCTTCGACCTGTGTGGCGACTCTGTTTTCAAACGGAGGTTCTCTACCCAGCTCATGTTGGTAGAGCAGATCGATCGCCTGCTCGATGAGTGATGCCTGACTGTCTTCGAGATGAAGACCCAGTGCGGCCAATCGTTCGGCGTGGCGATTGCTGATCCAGCATTGCAGCCGGGTATGGGTCTCTTGCTTGCGTTTTACATGTTGGCGCTGCCGCTCGGCATTGTTTTGTGGCCCCGCCTCTTGCACTTCACGCCCTGTCATTTCTTGGCTCATATGTCCTTGCGATCTTCCATTTCCGGATTTGTTATCTCTCATCACATGCCATTATCCATACGAAGATGGCCCTTCCACCTTGGGCTGCTGGCTGCACGGCAAATATATCATCAGATCAACAAGATATCATTTAACATAAAAAATGAAGTGACGCAGTTGTGTCAAAGCAAGCCATCAAGGGCATGATCGGAGAATTTATGGGCATCATCGAAGTACTCCTGCAGGGTTCGCATATCCTTGTGGCGCGTTACCTCGATGATCTTGTTCATCGGCTTGCCGGCTGTTACCGCCGAGGTGATAAATCCGCGCCGCAGGCTATGGCCACTGACGTAAAGATCGTCAATGGTTTGGCCGGTTCGCCGCTTGATCATCAGATTGATGCCCTGGGGGCCGAGTGGTTCGGCCATCAGTTGACCCCAGCGGTTCATGCGCCGAAATAGCGGCCCCTCGCTGATCCGGCTTTTGTGTAGCCATTTTTGCAGTGCCGACACGGGGCAATAGTGTTTGCCCGGAATCAAGGCTATCTCGGTTTCATGCAACTGATGCTTGCTCGGTTTGAGGCGAAGGCGGATCCCCTGCCCCACAAAATCGAGATCGCTCACCTCAATTCGGGCTGCTTCCGAGCGGCGCAAGGCGCCACTGAACATCAAGAGCAGCAGGGTGTGATCACGCAAGCCAGCCAGGTCACCGGTGTCGATGCCATCCAGCACCTGGGTCAATGGTTGCAGCGTCAGGGCGCCGGTTTTGCGCTTGCGGTTATCCCCCAACCTGACAATACCGCGCATCATCTCCTTAATTTCGGGATGTTCGGTGGGCATGGGGTGAATGCCTTTCTGCTTGAAGGCATAACGGATCCCGGCAAGCCGTCTCACCAGGGTTGCCGGTTTACGAGGTTCACCGTTGCGCAGCTCCCCTTTTCCCTCTTCTTTATCCAGCCATACCCAGTCTGCCAATACGCCGTCAGCCTGATCAGCGAGAAAATTCATGATGTCGTGATGGGTCGTTTGTAGCGGATCCAGCCCGTGCAATTGACACCAGAAGACAAAAATACGGGTATCCGCCTGATAGGCATTGAGGGTGGAATCCGCTTTTGCACTGCGCAAAAAGCGGCGTGCCCGACTATTTAGCTGCGCATCGAAAACAGTCTGCAGTGACTGATAAGCCGGATTGGACAAGGTTGGATATGCCACGAAACACTATGATTCATATGAAGTTTGAGAGGATCTTACAGGATCCTTCCCACACATCAAGTATCGATAATGAATATTATCGATACTTAGAACATCTTGTTTTACTACCCTTTGACCACGCTGAATAAAGGAAACATAGGAATATCATTCAACCCAGTTTGGCAGAAACGAAAAAGTAAAATTGGCAGGAATAAGTGAGAGATAACGTAACTCGGTGTTGATATTCACGTGGGTAATCAGCTTGGTATTTGAAATATAAAAGCCCCGAACAACGGGGCTTTTGGGTTATTTTTTCGCCAGCTTGAATAGTTCAAAGAAATTCCGGCTGGTGGCTTCTGCCAATTCATTAAGCGGAATATGACGCAGATCGGCAATAAACTGCGCAACGTCTCGCACAAAGGCGGGTTCGTTCTCCCTCCCCCGATGCGGCACGGGGGCAAGATAGGGCGAGTCGGTTTCGACCAGCAATCTGTCGAGGGGAAGTGCCTTGACCACCTCTTGCAGTGCAGACGCATTTTTGAAGGTGGCGATCCCGGAGATGGATATATAGAACCCCATCGCCATCGCCGCTTGCGCCATTTCGAGGGATTCGGTGAAGCAGTGCAGCACACCGCCAACCTGATCTGCTCCCTCTTCACGCATGATCTGCAAGGTATCTTGCTGGGCATCGCGGGTATGGATGATCAGCGGCTTGTTCAGCGCGCGAGCAACCCGGATATGTTCGCGGAAAGAAGCTTGCTGCACCTCTTTGTTCTCGGGGGAGTAGAAGTAGTCGAGACCGGTCTCACCGATGGCCACCACACGTGGATCGGCAGCTTGCTTGAGCAGCAACTCGGCATCGACACCGGGTTCCTGATTGAGCGGGTGTACCCCGCAAGAGGCAAATACCTGGGGATAGGGGGCGATCGCCTCGAGCATGGTCGGGAACTGTGCCTGAGTCACACTGACACAGAGAAAATATCCCACGTCCAGTTTCGCGGCCTTGGCCAGTACATCAGCCATGCTGGTCTGCTTGCTGCCATAGCTGAGGCGATCGAGATGACAGTGGGAATCAACGAGTAACATATAAAACCTTTCTGCTTGTCGGTACTTATAACCAGCGACTGAGCCAGTTCATCAGATGGATGGTGGGATTGGAGAGCTGACCAGGCTGGCATGCCGCTTTCAGGGCAACAAGATCTTGTTCTGCCTCCAGCAGTTTTTCGCTGGAGTGCTGCTCCGCCAACCGTTGACTCAAGATTGCCAGATCAGGCATTGCAAGCTGATGGTGACCACATCCGGCCTGGGTTTTCAGGGCATCGCATAAGAAGAGCTGCAACCAGTGCAACCTGACCTGCGTCTCATGACCAAGCTGGCTGCACAGTGCCGTCGCCTTGACCGGACTTTGACTCAGGGCGACAAACTGTTCCAGCAATTCGCGGCGAGTACCGTCCTGTTGCTGCTCGATATAGTCGAGTACCCGCAGCGGGGCCCCTTGACAGATCCGCACCTGAGCCAACGTGGCCTGATGACCCTGCTCGGCCAACCAGCGTACTGTCTCCCCTTCTGCAGGCAACTGACAGACATGTTTGTGACAGCGACTAAGAATGGTGGGAAGCAACCGGGAAACCTGGGAGGCAATCAGCAACAGCAAGCTGTCGCCGGCCGGCTCTTCCAGGGTTTTCAACAGGGCGTTGGCCGCCGATTCGGTCATCCGCTCCGCATCTGGAATGATCACCACCTTGCCACGGCCGAGCTGGGCAGAGCTCTGCAGCCGGGTGCAGATCTCGCGAATGGCCTCGACCCCGATGGTCTTGCTGTCGCGAGTTATGGTGCCGAGATCCGGGTGGTTGCCCTTGTCAAACAGCTGGCAAGAGTGGCAGTGGCCGCACGGCTCTCCGCGATCCGGTTGCTGGCAAAGGTGCAAACGTGCAAGCCGCTCGGCCAGTTGCTCCTTGCCAAGACCGGGATCGCCCAGCAACAACCAGGCGTGGCCGAGCCGCCCGGACTGGGCCGTCTGGCTCAGGGCATGCCAGTCGGGGATCAACCAGGGATACATAGCGGCTCGTTCGACAGATAGTGAGCCAATGCACGCTCGATGGCAGCTTTGACCTGTTCCGGCGTTTGCGCCGCATCGATCACCACAATGCAATCATCCTTGGCAGCCAGTTCGAGATAACGAGTTCGGGTACGCTCGAAGAAGCTCAGTTGCTCCAGTTCGATGCGATCCAGCTCGCCGCGATGGCGGGCGCGCTGCAAGCCAAGGGCAGGATCGATATCGAGATAGAGGGTGAGATCAGGCTTGAAGTTGCCGAGCACCGCCTGCTTGATGGCTTCGATAAGCTGTGCATCGATACCACGACCACCGCCTTGATAGGCTTGGGAGGAGAGATCGTGGCGATCCCCCACCACCCAGATACCGTCGGCCAGTGCGGGTTTGATGCGGGTCTCCACCAGTTGTACGCGGGAGGCATACATCAGCAGCAATTCCGCCTCGATGGTGAGGCGCTCGTCGTGCACCTCTTTGACGATGGCCCGCATCCGCTCGGCCAGCGGCGTACCACCTGGCTCGCGGGTGCACTCGATCCGGTTGATGCCGTGACGCTGCAGATAGTCAGTCACATAACGCACGGCCGAGCTCTTCCCTGCCCCTTCCAATCCTTCGATCACAATAAATTTAGACATTAGGGTTTCTTCAATATGTATTCGCGAACCGCCCGATTATGTTCATCGAGGGTCTTGGAGAAATAGTGGGCACCGCCCCCCTTGGCGACAAAATAGAGATAGTCGGTCGATTTGGGGTTAAGCGCAGCTTCGATGGAGGCCTTGCCCGGCATGGCGATAGGCGTGGGCGGCAGACCGTCGATCACATAGGTGTTGTAGGGATTCTTGTCTGTCAGATCGCTGCGGCGAATGTTGCCATCGTAGCGATCTTTCACCCCGTAAATGACGGTGGGATCGGTTTGCAACTTCATGCCCAGACGCAGACGATTGACAAACACCGAGGCGATCTGCGCCCGCTCATCCGGCTGGCCGGTCTCTTTCTCGATGATGGAGGCCATGATCAACGCCTCATAGGGGGTCTTGTAAGGCAGGTTAGCCTGACGTTTCTCCCAGCTCTGCTGCAGGAAAGTCTCCATATCCTGATGGGCACGACGCAGGATCGAGAGATCGCTGGCATGGGTGGTATAGGCGTAGGTTTCCGGCAGGAACCACCCCTCCAGCTTGCCATTCTCGATGCCGAGCTCCTGCGCCAGGTCGGCTTCGGATTGCTCGACGGTCAATCGCTCAAGGTATGGGGCGCTGGAGAGCTGCTTCTGCCAATCCTCGAAACGGGAACCTTCGACGAAGGTGAGGCTGAAGTGAAACTCCTTGCCCGATGCGAACAGGGAAAGGGTCTCCTTGAGGGGGGCACCTTCCTTGATTTCATAGGTGCCCGATTTGATGGCCACCAGTTCGGGGTGGCTGCGCAACCAAAGCCGCACCGCCCAGGGGCTGGTTTCCCCCTCACCCAGTTCGGCGATGAGGCGCGCTGCATGGGCGCCCTTCTCCACCGTAAAGAGCCGGGTCGGCCCCTTGTTGGTGAGCGTTTCTACCTGTTGCCATTTGTAATGTACATAGCCCCCGGCAGCGGCTACCGTCAGTGCCGCCCCCGCGAGCAGGGTGTAAAGCCGATTAAACTTCAATGACCAAACGCTCCTGTAAACGGCGACTCAATACCGCTGGGGGATAGTGAATATCCTCTATGCCATTGACCGGCACGATCCCCATCAGGGTATTGGTGAGCCACACCTCTTCCGCCTGCCATAGTGACTCCAGCGGAGCCTCTACCACACGCAACTCAATACTCATCTGTTTCAACATCGCCATCACCTGGCGGCGCATGATGCCATCGACACCACCGCGGGCGAGATCGGGCGTAAACACCGTCTTGCCCCGACGCCAAAACAGATTGGCACTGACCCCTTCAATCAGAAAACCGCGACTGTTAAGCACTATCCCTTCGACTGCATTTCGGCTGACAAGTTCGCTTTTCAGCAATACCTGCTCCAGACGATTCAAGGTTTTAAGCCCGGCCAGCATGGGCGCATCGCCGATCCGCTGGCGGCACACCACCATCTCGATCCCCTCCTGTTGCCACTGGCCATAGTGAGTGGGAAATGGCGCCAGAGTGACAATCCGGGTTGTGTGTTGACATCCGCTGCCATCATAGCCCCGCCCCCCCTCGCCGCGGGTCAGGATCACCTTGGCCACGCATTGTGGCTGGTCGGCCACCATCTCTTCAACCTCCCGGGTCAAGAGATCCCAGTCCGGTTCAACCAATCCCAGCCGGTTGTTGGCCAGCTGCAACCGTGCCAGATGCGCAGGCCACTGCAACACGCGACCCTCCCTGACCGCCATGGTGGTGAAATGACCGTCACCATAAGCCAGCCCCCGATCATGGGCCGAGATGGTATCAAGCTTCATGCCATTGATAAGCAAAGGGATCCCTCCGATAAAAAAGGCCCGATACCGGCAGTATCGGGCCTGTGTCTTTGCCCTGCGGCAAATTATACGCGTTTGAAGATCAGTGAGCCATTGGTGCCGCCAAAACCAAACGAGTTGGAAAGGGCGTACTCGAAGCTACCTGGCTTGGCCACATGGGGTACCAGATCCAGATCGCACTCATCATCCGGGTTGTCCAGGTTGATGGTGGGCGGAGCCACCTGATCACGCAGGGCCAACACAGTGATGATCGCCTCGATGGCACCGGCGGCGCCCAACAGGTGACCGGTCATGGACTTGGTGGAGCTGACCATCAGGGATTTGGCGTGCTCACCAAACACCGACTTCATGCCACGCAGCTCGGCCACATCACCCAGCGGGGTGGAGGTACCGTGCGCGTTGATGTAACCAATCTGCTCGGGGGCAATGCCGGCATCCTTGATAGCATTTTTCATGGCACGAGCGCCACCGTTGCCATCTGCGGGAGGCGCAGTCATGTGGTACGCGTCACCGCTCATGCCAAAACCGACCAGCTCGGCGTAGATCTTGGCGCCACGGGCCTTGGCGTGTTCGTACTCTTCCAGTACCAGGACACCGGCACCGTCACCCAGCACGAAACCGTCGCGATCCTTATCCCACGGACGGCTCGCTTTTTGCGGCTCATCGTTGCGGTTGGAGAGTGCCTTGGCTGCTGCGAAGCCACCCATTCCCATCGCGGTGGAGGCTTTCTCGGCACCGCCGGCGACCATCACGTCGGCATCACCGTAAGCGATCATCCGGCCCGCCATGCCGATGGCATGGGTACCCGTGGTACAGGCGGTCGTCACGGCGATGTTCGGCCCTTGCAGACCTTTCATGATGGAAAGATGACCGGACACCATATTGATGATGGTGGACGGAACGAAGAAGGGACTGATCTTGCGCGGGCCGCCGTTGACCAAGCTTTCGTGGTTCTGTTCAATCAGACCCAGACCGCCGATACCGGAGCCAATCGCCACGCCGACACGTTCGGCATTCTCTTCATTGATGGTCAGGCCGGAATCATCCAGCGCCTGCATACCGGCCGCGATGCCGTATTGAATGAAGAGATCCATCTTGCGAGCGTCTTTACGGTTGATACCGTACTGCTCGGGATCGAAATCCTTGACCAGACCTGCGAAGCGGGTTGCAAACTCGCTGGCATCAAAGTGTTCGATAAGGGAAATGCCGCTCTGCCCGTTGAGCAGTGCTTGCCAGCTGGATTCGGCAGTGTTACCCACCGGGGAAAGCATCCCCAAGCCGGTCACCACGACTCTGCGTTTTGACACTGAGGTAGTCTCCGAGAGGTGTTTTGAAAGGGAACAAATACAAAAGAAGCGGCCCTTGGGCCGCTTCTTTCAGAACAGGAACTTATTCCTGATTAGCGGTGATGTAGTCGATAGCCGCTTGAACAGTGGTGATCTTCTCGGCTTCTTCATCAGGAATTTCGGTATCGAATTCTTCTTCCAGCGCCATTACCAGTTCAACGGTATCCAAAGAGTCAGCGCCCAGGTCGTCGACGAAGGAGGCAGCGTTCTTAACGTCTTCCTCTTTAACACCCAGTTGTTCGATGATGATTTTCTTTACGCGTTCTTCGATGTTGCTCATGACCTGAATTTTCCTTTAAAAATACGCTATTTGCGTCTGGTTGGGATAGTTTATTCAATTGACGTGAGTTTGCAAGTAGCTTGCCGCTGGTCAAACCACGAAATGTGCCAAACTTCGGCGTACTATCGCAAATTTGAACAGATCTTACGACAAATTGATTACACCATGTACATCCCGCCATTAACATGCAGGGTTTCGCCGGTGATATAGGCTGCTTCATCAGAAGCCAAGAATACCACAGCTGCGGCAATTTCTTTTGGATCACCCAAACGGGCGGCAGGCACCTGACTCATGATGCCGGCACGTTGATCGTCATTCAGGGCACGGGTCATGTCGGTTTCGATGAAACCGGGGGCAACCGCGTTCACTGTGATACCACGGGATGCCACTTCCCGCGCCAACGATTTGGTAAAACCAACCAGACCGGCCTTGGCGGCAGCATAGTTGACCTGACCGGCATTGCCCATGGTTCCCACCACGGAGCCAATGCTGATGATGCGACCGTGACGTTTCTTCATCATGGCACGCAACACCGGTTTGCTCAGACGATAAAGCGAGGTCAGATTGGTATCGATGATCTCGTTCCACTCGTCATCTTTCATCCGCATCAACAGGTTGTCACGGGTGATCCCCGCGTTGTTGATCAGGATGTCGATGTCGCCAAAGCGCGCCTTGATGGCGGCGAAGACGGCTTCGATGGATTCCTGGCTGGTCACGTTCAGTGCCATGCCGCAGCCATTGTCACCCAGATAGGCGCTGATCGCCTCGGCACCGCTCTCGCTGGTCGCCGTACCGACCACTTTCGCGCCACGGGCCACGAATGTTTCGGCAATCGCACGGCCGATGCCACGACTGGCACCGGTCACCAACACAACCTTATCGGTAAAGCTCATCACTTGCTCCTGTTTACTTGAGCTGGGCCAGCGCCTGCTCGAAAGAGGCGGCATCGTTGGCGTGAATACCTTCCACGCGCTTGTCGATGCGCTTGGCGAGCCCGGTCAACACTTTGCCCGGTCCCATCTCGATCTCGAGGGTAACCCCTTCATTGGCCATCCGCTCGACAGTCTCGGTCCAACGAACCGGGCTGAACAGCTGACGTACCAGCGCTTGCTTGATGGCGGCCGGATCCTGTTCACAGGATACGTCGACATTATTGATGACCGCGATGGTTGGAACCTTGATCTCGATCCCGTCCAGCGCAGCTGCCAGTTTTTCTGCGGCAGGTTTCATCAGCGCGCAGTGAGACGGCACGGAGACCGGCAGCGGCAGCGCACGCTTGGCGCCCGACTCTTTCATCAGCACGTTGGCGCGCTCAACGGCCTCTTTGTGACCGGCGATAACCACCTGGCCCGGGGAGTTGAAGTTGACCGGAGAGACCACCTGCCCTTGTGCCGCTTTTTCGCAGTTGGCGGCGATGGATTCGTTATCCAGACCGATGATGGCCGCCATGGCGCCGGTGCCTTCCGGTACCGCTTCCTGCATAGCCAGACCACGCAACTCGACCAGTTTGACCGCATCGGCAAAATCGAGTGCGCCGCTGCAAACCAGCGCAGAGTACTCACCCAGGCTGTGACCCGCCATCATGGCAGGCGTTGCCCCACCCTGCTGTTGCCACAGGCGCCACAGGGCGACAGAGGCAGTCAGCAGCGCAGGCTGGGTGCGCCAGGTTTTGTTCAGATCTTCAACCGGACCATCCATCACCAGGGCAAACAGGTCATAACCCAGCACCTGACTCGCCTCGGCGAAGGTCTCCTTGATCACGGCATGTTGTTCGGCCAGCTCGGCCAGCATGCCAACGGACTGGGAACCTTGTCCCGGGAAGGCAATGGCAAATTGGGTCATCATTGATTCCTTTTAGATAAGACAAAAATGAAATCGGTGACGGGATGATGGGCGCACCATCCCGCCGAAGATCAGAGGCGAACCAGCGCCGAGCCCCAGGCAAAACCGCCGCCAAAGGCCTCCAGCAGTACCAGCTGACCCGGTTTGATCCGGCCATCCCGCACCCCTTCGTCAAAGGCGACCGGAACGGAAGCGGCAGAGGTATTGCCGTGCTTGTCGAGGGTCAGCACCACTTTATCGAGGCTCATACCCAACTTCTTGGCTGTGGCGCTGATAATGCGAAAGTTGGCCTGATGCGGCACCAGCCAATCCAGCTCGCTCGGCTCGATGCCTGCAGCAGCAAGGGTTTCGGTGACGATCTCGCTCAGACGGGTGACCGCGACCTTGAAGACATCGTTGCCCTTCATGTACATGTAGGCTTCGAGCTCGGCACCCGGCATGCCGCGGCGAGGGTGCGGCAGCTTGAGCAGCTCGCCATAACGGCCATCGGCATGGAGATGGGTAGAGAGGATGCCCGGCGTCTCGCTGGCACCGACAATCACAGCCCCTGCCCCATCACCAAACAGGATGATGGTGCCGCGATCTTGCGGATCGCACATGCGGGAGAGCACATCGGCCCCGACGACCAGCACATGGCGGGCTGCGCCGGATTTGACGAACTGATCGGCAATGGAGAGTGCGTAGGTGAAACCGGCACAGGCCGCTGCCACGTCAAAGGCAGGAATGCCCGGTACGCCGAGCAGCCCCTGCAGCTCGCAGGCAGCAGCCGGGAAGGCATTTTCAGCACTGGTGGTGGCCAGTACTATCATGTCGAGATCGGCAGCGGTCAAACCGGCCGCCTCCAGGGCGCGCAGGGCGGCCTGGTAAGAGAGGGTGGCAACGGTCTCGTCAGCACCGGCAATACGGCGCTCACGGATACCAGTGCGTTCCACGATCCACTCATCACTGGTCTCAACCATCTGCTCGAGATCGGCGTTGGTACGCACTGAACTCGGCAGGTAGCTGCCAGTACCCAGAATTTTGCTATGCATAGAGTTCTTATAGATCCCTGTCAGAGAAGACAGCTTCAAGGCGATCTGCTATTTGCAGTGGAAGTTGATGTTTGGCCTCTTGTGCGGCCAGCAGGATCGCATTACACAGAGCGCGCCGTTCGGCCCGCCCATGACTTTTTACCACAATGCCGCGCAATCCTAACAGACTTGCTCCGTTATACTGGTCGGGGTTCAGGTAAGAAAAACGCCGTTTGAACATAAATCCGGCGATCCGGCCAAGAAAAGTGCGTTTCTTGCGGGGATATCCGGCCAGCTGGGCCATCATCCGCACCACCCCTTCTGCAGTCTTGAGGGCGACATTGCCGACAAAACCGTCGCAGACGATCACGTCGCTGTCGCCGCTGAAGATGCGATCCCCTTCGACGAACCCGACATAATTGAGCGCGTGGCACTGACGCAACAATTCGGCACTGTGACGCACCAGATCGTTGCCCTTGATCTCCTCCTCGCCGATGTTGAGCAAGGCAACACGGGGGGATGCAATCCCTTCGACCTTTTCGGCTACGACGGAGCCCATCACGGCAAACTGCAGCAAGGTATCCGCATCGCAACTGACGTTGGCGCCTAGATCCAGCATCACGGTGCGTTTGCCACTCAATGTCGGCAACGCCTTGATAAGTGCCGGCCGATCGACCCCGGGCAGGGATTTGAGCACGCACTTGGCCATCGCCATCAACGCACCCGTATTGCCAGCACTGACGCAGGCATCGGCCTCACCGGCTTTCACCAGATTGAGTACCACCCGCATGGAGGAGTCTTTCAGAGTACGCAGCGCCACGATCGGTTTATCGCCCATGCCAACCACTTGGGATGCATGTACGAAACGGACTCGGGGATGATTCAGCAAACCATGTTGCTGCAGCAGAGAGGAGGTCTGGTACTGGTCGCCGACCAGGATCAGTTTTAGCTGGGGTAAAAGAGACAGTGCCTGCACGGCGGCAGGCACTGTTTCCGAGGGGCCAATATCTCCCCCCATGATGTCTAGCGCGACAGTTTGCGTAGACAAAGGCAATCCTTAAGCGATTACCTTTTTACCGCGGTAGAAACCATCGGCAGTCACGTGGTGACGACGATGAATTTCGCCACTGGTCTGATCAACAGTCAGGGCAGCGGTGGTCAGCGCATCGTGGGAACGACGCATGCCACGCTTGGCACGGGTTTTACGGTTCTGTTGTACGGCCATTGTAGGCTAACTCCTAAATTCACTTACGTTTAAGCTCTTCAAGAACTGCAAAGGGATTCGGCCGCTCATCAGCAGGTTCGATTTCACCCCAGGTCATCTCCATGTTTCCTCTCGGGCATGCATCCAGAGAATGCATAGCGACTTGAGGCAACGAGAGGATGAGTTCATCCTCCAGGATTTGATGAAGATCTATCTCGCCGTTTTCGTCCAACTCAATGGGCTCATAAGCTTCCGGCAGTTCTTCCTCGTTTGTTCTTTCGAACAGCGGAGTGTAGATAAATTCAGCTTCACAGAGGTGTTCGAATGTCTCTCCGCAACGTTGGCAAACCAGGTCAACCTTGGCATGGGCAGTGCCTTTCATAACGGCCAACTTCTGGACATCTTTGCCAAAGTGCAGTGATACATCGATATCACTCTGCAAGCCAGCGGTTGATTCCTCCAGCCTGGGCATCTGCGACTTTTCCACTATCCCGATGTAATCGAGCAGCTTCAAGGCACTACGGACTGGATCAACCTTAACGGGCAACTTCACCTTTTGCATAGGGCGCGAATAATATAGGTCCAACAACTGATAGTCAAAGGAAAAAGTCCTTACCGCCGATGATTTTAACGTCACAAGTCCCTAGAATGCCGGTACTCGCTTTCATCGGTACCTGATTATGCCACAGAATCTGATCCTCGCCTCAACTTCTCGCTATCGCAAAGCCCTGCTGGAGAAGCTCGGTCTCCCCTTTGAATGTGCCGCCCCCGATGTGGATGAGCGACCACTGGCTGGCGAATCCGCCGAGGCGCTGGTGGCCAGACTGGCTCGTGCCAAAGCTGATGCTGTCGCCCAACATCGTGATCACGGCTTGATCATCGGATCTGATCAGGTGTGTGTCTGCGATAATCACATCCTCGGCAAACCGGGCACCATCGACAATGCCATCGCCCAGCTGATGGCGGCTCAAGGTCGCAGCGTCACCTTCCACACCGGCCTGTGCGTGGTAAATGCCGCAACCGGTGAGGCTCATCAACTGGTGGAACCTTTCACCGTCCATTTTCGCAACCTCGATGAAGCCGCCATTCGCCGCTATGTAGAGGCTGAACTACCCCTCGATTGTGCGGGCAGCTTCAAATGTGAAGGGATGGGGATCGTGCTGTTCAAGGGGCTGGAGGGGCGCGACCCTAACGCATTGATCGGCCTGCCACTGATCGGCCTGATCGAGCTGCTGGAGCGCCACGGTATTGCCCTGCCCTGATTGCGGACGAATAGATAAGCTAGAACGAGAATATAAAAAGCCCGGTCAATAGACCGGGCTTCTGTTATCAATCAGATCGATGTCTCTTAAAGAGAGGCGTCTATAACAGCCCGCGAAGAGCCGTCATGGAGTCCACCACCGCCACAGGTCCGTGACGACTGAGGGCATCCCGACTATCTACACCCCAAGTAACGCCAATGCGCGGCATGGCAATTGCCTCGGCCATCGCCATATCGTGAACAGAGTCGCCGATCATGACGGCCTGCCGGGGTGACAGCCCCAGCTCGTCCAGGATCTGCTCAAGCATCAACGGATCAGGCTTGGAGCGAGCCTCATCGGCCCCACGACTGGTCACAAACAACGGGAGCAGCCCGGTCTCATCCAATACCCGATCCAGCCCACGGCGCGATTTGCCGGTAGCAACAGCCAGTTGCAGCCCCCGTGACTGCCAGTCATGCAGCAGCTCCCCTGCCCCGGAAAACAGCGGGCTGGGGGTGGTGTCGTGCAGATAGTGATGACGATAGCGATCGATGAGCATGGTAATCTGGCGCTCATCAATGGCGGTGCCACTGTCGCTACGCAAAGGGAACAGGCGGGACATGGCGACATCGAGGCTCAATCCGATGATCTGCCGGATCTGGGCTGGAGTAGGAACTGCCAGCTCACAATCTCTGGCAGCCCCCTGCACACAGACCACAATCCGGCCCACCGAATTCATCAGGGTACCGTCCCAATCGAAAATGGCGAGCCGGATATCCTGCATCAGCGTGGCAAGCCGTTGAGGAAGTTGTCGAGTTCAGGTGCCAGCGGTGCTTCTACCTGCATCTCGCGACCATCGGCCGGATGGGTGAAGCTGAGCTTCCAGGCATGCAAAAAGAGCCGTTTCAGCCCTTGGCTACGCATTTTCTCGTCAAACGCCGCTTCACCGTACTTATCGTCACAGGCGATCGGGTGACCGGCATGCAGGGTATGCACGCGGATCTGGTGGGTACGGCCAGTGATGGGGCTACATTCGACCAGGGTCGCTTCGGCAAATTGACGCACGATGCGGAACCGTGTTTCCGATGGCTTGCCATCGGCGCTGACCCGCACTACCCGCTCGCCAGACTGCAGGTCGTTTTTGCGCAGAGGTGCATTGACCACCTTGACGTGAGCCTGCCACTTGCCGCGAACCAGCGCCAGATACTGCTTGCGCATGGTCTTGACGCGCAACTGCTCATGCAGGCTGCGCAGGGCGCTGCGTTTTTTGGCAACCAGCAGTACGCCTGAGGTATCGCGATCCAGTCGATGAACCAGCTCGAGGAAACGGGCTTCCGGCCGCAGGGCTCGAAGCCCTTCAATCACGCCAAAGCTCAGGCCGCTGCCGCCGTGTACGGCCATGCCGGAAGGCTTGTTAAGCACGATCATGGCATCGTCTTCGAACAGGATCTGGCTCTCCAGACGCTGGATAACCCCGAGGTTTGCGGATGGCAGCTCATTTTTTTCAGCAACGCGCACGGGAGGAACCCGCACCTCGTCACCTGCGCAGAGTTTGTACTCCGGTTTGATGCGCTTTTTGTTTACTCGCACTTCACCTTTACGAAGGATGCGATAGATCAGGCTCTTGGGGACGCCCTTTAGCTGAGTCTTTAGAAAATTGTCGATGCGCTGCCCGTCATGCTCAGCTTCGATGGTGAGCAGCTGCACTTGTTGATGTATCTGTGTCATGGCGCGGATTTTAACACTGCCAGCGCCCCTTGGCTGCATGGTTTGTTGAAAAATGGCGCCTTGCTATAAAAGAGGTTTAAATGGGATAATAAACAAGGTTTTGTCATTGTGTTCAAGCCTTGTACTAAGTGGCCAAAAAGTATGCCACCCAATCCCGAAACACCGTGTATACAAGAACATGACGGTTCCCGGGTGCGAGGTACAACGCATGGAGAACACAAACATCACCGTTTATTTGTCTCCATTTCGGCATCCTTATTCATTCCTTCTCGAGAAGTGATGACCAGAACGCCCTTAGTTTGCGCCTCATGCATACCCCAACCGGGAGGTTGCCCCAGTATGCTGAAGACCCGAGGCCGGCGCTGGCAGGACCCAGATGGAGGAAATCAAAATGACACAATAATGAGAACTCAATGAAAAGAATGCTTATCAACGCAACTCAAGAAGAGGAGTTGCGCGTAGCGCTGGTTGACGGACAACAGCTCTACGATTTGGATATTGAAAGTCCGGGACACGAGCAGAAGAAAGCGAACATTTACAAGGGTAAGATCACCCGCGTAGAACCCAGCCTTGAAGCTGCTTTTGTCGACTACGGCGCCGAGCGCCACGGTTTCCTGCCGTTGAAGGAGATCGCCCGCAATTACTTCCCCTCCGGTTACTCCTATCAGGGTCGTCCCAACATCAAAGAAGTGGTCCGCGAAGGTCAGGAAGTTATCGTCCAGATCGACAAGGAAGAGCGTGGCACCAAGGGTGCAGCCCTCACCACCTTTATCAGCCTGGCAGGTAGCTACCTGGTACTGATGCCCAACAACCCCCGTGCCGGTGGTATCTCCCGCCGTATCGAGGGTGATGAGCGGACTGAACTGAAAGAAGCCCTGAGCGGATTGACCGTGCCGGAAGGCATGGGCCTGATCGTACGTACCGCCGGTGTGGGCAAGTCGCCAGAAGAGCTGGAGTGGGATCTGAACGTTCTGCTCAACCACTGGGACTCCATCCACAAGGCCTCTCAGGAGCGCGCTGCGCCGGTGCTGATCCACCAGGAAAGCAACGTCATCGTGCGTGCCATCCGTGACTATCTGCGTCGCGATGTGGGCGAGATCCTGATCGACAATCCGGTGATTTTCGAACGCGCCAAGGCCCATATCGAGCTGGTACGTCCCGATTTCCTCAACCGTGTGAAGCTGTACAAGGGTGAAGTTGCCCTGTTCAACCACTTCCAGATTGAGAGCCAGATTGAATCAGCCTTCCAGCGTGAAGTGCGCCTCCCCTCCGGCGGCAGCATCGTTATCGATCCGACCGAAGCGCTGACCTCCATCGATATCAACTCCTCCCGCGCCACCAAGGGCGGCGATATCGAAGAGACTGCGCTACAAACCAACCTGGAAGCGGCCGACGAAATTGCCCGTCAATTGCGTCTGCGCGACTTAGGGGGACTGATCGTTATCGACTTCATCGACATGACGCCGGTTCGCCATCAGCGCGAAGTGGAAAACCGTCTGCGTGAAGCGGTTCATCAGGATCGCGCCCGCATCCAGCTGGGCCGGATCTCCCGTTTCGGTCTGCTGGAGATGTCTCGCCAGCGTCTGCGCCCCTCCCTCAACGAGTCCAGCAGCCACATCTGCCCCCGTTGCCAGGGTCAAGGCGTGATCCGTGACAACGAATCCCTCGCCCTGTCCATCCTGCGTCTCATCGAAGAAGAGGCCATGAAGGACAACACCGAGCAGGTTCACGGCCAGGTGCCGGTGGATGTTGCCGCCTATCTGCTTAACGAGAAGCGTGCCGCCATCGCCAGTCTGGAACAGCGCAATGATGTGCGTGTTTACATCATTCCGAACCAGCATCTGGAAACCCCGCACTACGAAGTGACTCGCATTCGTCAGAACGAGATCCCGGAAGCGGCCAGCTATGAGCTGAAAACCGAGATTGCCAAGCCGGTCTACCAACCGAAGCAAGCTCAGGTGATCGAGCGTGAGCAACCGCTGCTGCAAGGCTTTGCCCAACCGGCACAACCGGCCCCTGTTGCACCGCAACAGCCGGCGGCTCCCGTTGCTGCGGCCCCTGCCGAAGCCGGCTTCTTCAGCAAGCTGATCAAAGGCATTACCGGCCTGTTCAGCAGCGATGCAGCCCCTGC
Source organism: Aeromonas sp. s8 (assembly GCF_040907785.1). Lineage (NCBI taxonomy): Bacteria > Pseudomonadati > Pseudomonadota > Gammaproteobacteria > Aeromonadales > Aeromonadaceae > Aeromonas > Aeromonas sp. s8. Next base: position 1,658 of record NZ_JBFOCL010000011.1, on the reverse strand, counting down.
CGACGTAAAAGCGCCCGCCGAGAAACCTGCAGCTCGTGAAGCACGCAAGGATGAAGGTCAACGTCACCAGCGCGAAGAAGGCCGTGGCCGTGGTCAGCGTCCTCGTCGTGATGACAATCGTGGCAACCGCAACAATGCGGAAGCTGGCGAGAAGCGTGAAGGTGGCAACCGCGAAGGTGGTGAAAACCGCAATCGCCGTCCGCGCAAAGAGCGCGAGCCTCGTCAGGAGCGTGAAGCTCGTGGCGAAGTGCGCAGCGAACAGCGCATGGAACGTGAACCCCGTCAGGAACGCGAGCCTCGCGAACCGCGCCAGGAACGTGCACCACGTCCGGCCCGTGAACCTCGTGCTCCCCGTGAGCCGCGCGCCGAAGTCGTTGTTGAAGCGGTAGACGCCGTTGATGCAACTGCCGTCCAGCCACGTCAGGAGAAAGAGCAGAAAGTGGCCGAGCGCCGCGAACGTCGCCAACTGCGCAAGCAGATCCGCGTCGATGTCGCCGCTGCTGACACCCCTGCCCTGCCGGTTGACGAAGTACCAGCGCAAGCTGACGTGATCGATGCCACCGTGGGTAACGAGCAGGAAGAGCAGAGTGAAGGCCAACGCCGTTCACGCCGCACTCCGCGCAGCCAGCGTATCGAAGGACAGCGCCGCAAGCGCATCAACGAAGATGCCCGCAGCCAGCGTGACGAAGAACAGCAAGATACCACCACTCTGACCACCGCAGCCCAGGCAGATATTGCCAAAGCGCAGGTTGAAGAGCCGGTAGTGCCCGTTGTTACCATCCCGAGCGCTGAAGCCGTCGCAGCTGCCCTGCAAGCCTCTGCCGCACTGACCGAGCATGTGGTTGTCGAAGCCGTTGCAGAAGAAGCTGCCGAACAGGCTGCTGCCCAGGTTGAAGCAACTCAAGCCGATGTGAGCGCTAGCCCAGTTGTTGACGCTGTCGCAGAAGTCGTGGTTGCAGCAGAGCCAGAAGTTGCTGTTGTCTCCGCTCCGACTGTCGACGTGACTGCCGCTACCGTGGTTGAAACCGCTCCGGTTGTTGAAGAAGCCCCTGCAGTCAACACTCCTGTCGTCGAAGCTGAACCGGCTGCAGTCGAAATGCCAGTTGCTGTTGTCGAAACACCTGCACCTGTCGCTGCCGTTGCGGTGGAAGAGACTCCGGTCGTGACCAAACAGGTAGCTCACGGTGCCGGCCTGCTGGCTCGTGCCCGCAAAGCATCCGCGCCGATGGCAACCCCTGCCGAAGCCCCTGCCCTGCCTGCTCGTGAGCCGGTTAACTACCCGCCGCTGGTACGCAACGAAGTGAGCACATCAGGTCGTCATGGTGGCAGCACAGCCGCCGTCAACGTGGCCACCTGCCCGGCCGGTCGCCCCTAAGCAACCCTGGTTGACCTCCTAAACAAAAGCCACACCAACCGGTGTGGCTTTTTTATTTCTCTTGTCCCGTCCTGAATATGGTTTACACCTTTCCCCCCAATAAATGGAGAACCCGATGGGACAAGGTGTGAAACGGACACAGCGCGATTACTCGCTGACTTTTAAACTGGCACTGGTCGAGCAGATTGAAAAGGCGAGCTCACCTACAAACAGGCTCAGGTGCGTTATGGCATTCAGGGCCGCTCCACCGTTCTGGTATGGTTGCGTAAACATGGTCGGCAAG
>NZ_JBFOCL010000010.1:0-63600 GCF_040907785.1 Aeromonas sp. s8 | reverse complement strand
TGCGTTGAAATACAGAACCCCCGATGCGGTGCATAGGGGGTTCTGAGTAGAGAAATGCTAGTTGAAAATGTGTAAACCTATTTCAGGACTAGACATAGGTAACGCTCGGGGTTAGCTGGCGGCCTGCGTCTGCACTGTCTCCACGTTGGCCAGCTGCTGTTTGCCCAGCAACCGTTTGGTGATCATCGCCGCCATGATGGTGCCGTTGACGTTGAGGGCGGTGCGACCCATATCCACCAGCGGCTCAATGGCGATCATCACCCCCACCAGCGCGATGGGGAAGTTGAGGGTGGAGAGCACGATCAGCGCGGCGAAGGTGCCGCCACCGCCGACACCAGCCACTCCGATGGAGCCCAGCGCAATCACTGGCAGCAGAGTCAGCAGAAACAGGGGATCAAACGGGTTGATGCCGAGCATGGGGGCAATCATCGCCACCATCATGGCCGGATAGATGCCGGCACAGCCGTTCTGGCCGAGGTTGGCACCGAACGAGGCGGCAAAGTTGGCGATGCTGGCGGGCACCCCAAGGCGCTGCGGGGTCTCGATGCTGAGGGGGATGGAGGCGGCGCTGCTGCGAGAGACAAAAGCGAAGGTGAGCACACCCCACACTTCCCGCAGATAGTGCAGCGGGTTCTGGCCGATCAGCAGCAGGATCACCATGTGTACCGCAAACATCGCCAGAATGGCGACGTAGCAGACCAGAATAAAGCCGAGCAGACTGAGGATCTCGCTCAGGGGATAGTGAGCCACCACCCGGGCGATCAGCGCCATCACGCCATAGGGGGTGAGCGCAATCACCACCCGCACCATCTTCATCACCCACAGTTGCAGGGTGTCGATGGCCACGGCGGCGCGGGCACCCGCCTGTGGATGCTCCGCCTTCAGCTGCAGCAGGGCAACCCCGGCCAGCACGGTGAAGATCACCACGCCGATCACCGAGAGACCGCGGCTACCCGCCATATCGGCGGCAAAGTTGGTGGGCACCAGCGAGAGCAACAAGGCAGGCAGGGTCTGGGCACTGTCGAGGGTGCTCATACTCTGTTGCAGGGCTGCCGTGTCGCTGCCATGACTCAACAACCCCGCTGCGGTGAGACCGCTCAGGTGGGTGATGGTCATCCCCACCACACCGGCGATCATCACCAATGTCAGCATGGAACCGATCAGCACGGCGCTGATCTTGCCGAGGGACTGGGCCTGCTCCAGCTTGTTGATGGCGGAGAGGATGGAGGTGAACACCAGCGGCATCATCACCACCTTGAGCAGGCTGACATAGCCACCGCCGACGATATTGACCCACTCCAGAGTCTGCTGAACGTCGGCATCATCGGCGCCCCAGCCCAGCTGCAGACCGAGGCCAAACAGCCCCCCCAGCAGCAGACCGGCGAGCACCTTGCGCGAGAGCGGCACCGAAGCGGGCAGCCGGGTCAGGGCAAAACAGAGCAGACAGAAGAGCAACGAAGCAAACAAGGTAAACATAAATAAACACCTGTAGCGGCCATCAGGGCCGATTGTGGAGAGAGAAAACAGCGGGTACGAGCAGAGTCGCGAGGAAAAACGCCAAATGGCAGGCGTGAAAAAGCAGCGGACGCCCGGGAAGGCGTCCGCTGACAATCGGGGGAATTACTTCTTTACGGCGACGACGCGGTTGTCGATAAGGCGGGCCTTGCCCAGATAAGCAGCCATCAGGATCACCAGCTGCGCGCTCTCGTCAGTGGCGGATTCGAGGGTGGCGGCATCGACGATGTCGATGGCATCGGTACGAAAACCGGCGTTGTCGAGGCGCTGGCTGGCCTGCGCCACCAAGGAGGGCAGGTGGTGGTCACCCGCTTCAATCTGCTCGGCAATCCAGTTCATGGTGCGCGCCAACTCGGGTGCAATGGCCCGCTCGGCGGCAGTCAGGTAGCCGTTGCGGGAAGAGAGCGCCAGCCCGTCTTCGGCCCGCACGGTGGGCACGCCGACGATCTCGATGGGCATCGCCATGTCGGCCACCATCTTGCGAATAAGCGCCAGCTGCTGGTAATCCTTCTGGCCAAAGCAGGCCACATCCGGCTGTACCAGATTGAACAGCTTGGTGACGACGGTACTGACACCACGGAAGTGACCCGGGCGCAGCGCCCCCTCCAGCAGATTGGAGAGACCCGGCACCTCGACGAAGGTCTGGCTCGCCAGCCCCTGCGGATACATGATCTCCGGGGTCGGGGTGAACACCATATCGACGCCGGCGGCTTCCAGCGCAGAGCAATCCTGCTCCAGAGTGCGCGGATAGTTGGCAAGATCCTCGGCCTTGTCGAACTGCATCGGGTTGACGAAGATGCTGACCACCACCTTCTCGGCGTGGCTGTGCGCCTCCTTCACCAGCGTCAGGTGGCCCTGATGCAGATTGCCCATGGTGGGCACGAATGCGATGGCACGCCCTTCACGGCGCCATTGGCTTATCTGCTCACGCAGAACGACGGGATTATTTACGACCAACATCAGCAGTTCACCTTCCGATAAATCAAAAAGAGAGACGGGTTGCATCCACAGATAGTGCTCGGGCGGGATGGGGCACGAACATGGCTATCAGCAGTTCACCTTTAGATGAATCAATAAGATACGGATTAGCTATACGGATTAACTGTGCGAGGCTGAGAAGCAGAGACGGGGGCCGCAGCCCCCATCATGCAACCGCCAGGATCAGTTGAAGCAGTGCTCCGGGCCGGGGAAGCTCCCCTCGCTCACCTGCTGGACATAGAGGCGGATGGCGGCACGCACATCGCCGGTCTCGGCCAGGAAGTTCTTGGTGAACTTGGGCACATAGCCGGAGGTGACACCAAAGGCATCGTGCATCACCAAAATCTGACCGTCGGTCGCGGGGCCTGCACCAATGCCGATCACCGGGATGCGAAGCGCCTTGGTGATGCGCTCGGCCAGCGCAGTGGGCACACACTCGAGCACCAGCAGCTGAATACCGGCCGCTTGCAGTTCGAGGGCCTGACGGTAAATCTCCTGTGCCTGAAACTCGTCACGCCCCTGCACCTTGAAGCCACCAAAGACATGAACGGATTGCGGAGTGAGGCCTAGGTGACCGCACACCGGCACCCCGTTGCGGGTGAGGTGGCGGATGGAATCACACAGCCAGTCGCCCCCTTCCATCTTCACCATGCGGGCACCGGCCGCCATCAGGCGGGCGGCGTTCTGGTAAGTCTGCTCGGGGGTGGCGTAGCTCATGAACGGCATGTCGGCGACCACCAGTGCCTTGCTGGCACCGCGCGCCACACAGCGGGTGTGATAGACCATCTCATCCATGTTGACCGCCAGGGTATCCTGACCCCCTTGCAGCACCATGCCCAGTGAATCGCCGATGAGCAGCACGTGGGCCCCCTCGTCGTCGAACAGCTTGGCAAAGGTGGCATCATAGGCGGTGATGGCGGTGAACTTTTGACCGTCCTGCTTCATCTTCAGCAGGCTGGCGGTGGTGATCTTGCTCATAGAGGCTCCTGTACGTCTGCACGCGGGGCAATGATGGCCAAATCATTGTGCGGGCAGCGGGCAACCAGTCGGGCGAGCGGGGTGCCGCAGGGCAGCACCAGAGCAGGCGCAATTTCGGCAAGGGGCAGCAGCACGAACTCCCGCTCCTTCATGCCGTAGTGGGGTACGATCAGGCGCTCATGGTTGATCACCTGATCCCCATAGAGCAGCAGATCGAGATCCAGAGTTCTCGGCCCCCACCGCTCATCTTTGCGCACACGTCCCTGTTCCAACTCGATTTTTTGTAATTGATCCAGCAGCGCAAGGGGCGCGAGCCGGGTATTGAGCCGGGCCACGGCATTGACGTAGTCCGGTTGGTCAGCAGGCCCCATGGGGCGGCTGCTGTAAAACGACGAGGCCTCCACCAGCACAGATTCCGGCAACCTTGCCAACGCGGCAACGGCGCGACGAGCCTGACCCAGCGGATCAGACAGGTTGGAACCAATGGCGATGAAGACCTCGGTCATCACGTCTGTTGTCACTCGGCCACTTTCGGTTTGCGACGACGGGGGCGACGACGGTTGCGGCTGTTGCTGCTGCGCTTCTCGCCATCGTGGCTACGGGCCTCGCCGCGCTCACCGCTGGCCGGGCGACGGGTCGCTTCACGCTGCAATTGCGGGCGCACATCCGGATTGGAGGCAACATAGCGCTCCCACCAGCTGGCCAGCTCGCCGAGACCGCGCTCGACCCGGTTGCGCAGCAACAGGAAGTCGAACGCCGCGCGGAACTTGGGATGCTCCATGGCGCGCTCGGGGTGCTTGCCCTGACGACGGGTCAGCCGCTGTTGCAGTGCCCAGATGTCGCGGACATCTGTGGTGAAACGGCGGGGAACGGCGATGATCCGCACCTGATTGTCCAGCACCTCGTTGATCGCCAGCATGAAGGCGTCATACCAGGGCAGGCCGCTCTCGTTCTCCAGCACCCGACCACGGGCCTCGACGCAGCCCCACAGCAGGGTGGCGTAGAGGAAGGCGGGGGTGACGCGCTTGTCTTCACGAACGCGGGTGTCGGTATCGATCAGTGCCTGCTCGATAAACTGCTCGTAGGGCGAGTTGCCGTGCGGGGTAAACAGCGCCGCCACTTGCGGGAACAGCTGTTGGAACAGGCCATACTCGCGCAGCAGTTTGTAGGTCGCCAGACCGTCGCCAGCCAGGAACAGCTTGAGGGTCTCCTCAAACAGGCGGGCAGCCGGGATGTCTTGCAGCAGCGGCGCCAGCTCCTTGATGGGGGCGGCGGTACGCGGGCTGATGGTCATATCCAGCTTGGCGGCAAAGCGCACGGCGCGCAGCATGCGCACCGGATCTTCACGATAACGGGTCTCGGGATCGCCGATCAGCTCAAGCTTGCGCTCAGCCAGATCTTCCAGACCCCCTTCGAAATCGTGCAGAGTGAAATCCTTGGCGCTGTAGTAGAGGGCGTTGACGGTAAAGTCGCGGCGCTCGGCATCCTCTTCGATGGTGCCGTAGACGTTGTCGCGCAGCAGCATGCCTTCATCAGACTGGGCCGACACATGTTTGCTGGTATTGACCTGATGGTGGTGACCCCGGAAGGTGGCCACTTCGATCACGTCACGACCAAAGACAATGTGGGCCAGGCGGAAACGACGGCCAATCAGGCGGCAGTTGCTGAACAGCGCCTTGATCTGCTCCGGCGTCGCATCGGTTGCGATGTCGAAATCCTTGGGCGTCTTCCCGAGCAGCAGATCCCGGACTCCGCCGCCGACCAGGTAGGCCTCATAGCCGCCCTTGTTCAGGCGATAGAGCACCTTGAGTGCATTCTCGCTGATCTCTTTGCGCGAAATAGGGTGCTGATCACGGCTTAAGGTACGACGTTGACCGGCGACACGGGCTGGAATGGGGGATTCCACCGACTGCTCGCCGTCTTCCTTGCCGAGCACCTTGCGGCAAAAGTTTGCGATCTGGGAAAAAATGGTACACCTCTTCATGACTTCTAAATTGACGGGAGGCCAAAAAATAGCGGCCTATCATAGCTCACGCCTAACCAAATGAAAAACCGTGCTGACAATTGATCCCGCATGAAACCGTCTGCCAGCGAAAATAGCGGTCTATCAGCGCCCAGCTCACGTCCTATTACACGAAAACCGGCTCTCTTTACTCAATGTCCAGCGGGATCTTCTCGCTGGCTGGCACCCGTTCGAGCTGCCAGTTAGCGATACCCCACCGGATGATCTCGTCGATCCGGCTCGCCATCAGCTCGGGCGGCGGGCACTGGCCGAGGAAGTGCAGCGCCTGCCACAGTGCCGGGCGCACCTCATCGAGCGCCAGCGCAGGCGCATGGTTCTGCTTGGAGAGCTTGTTGCCATCTGCCAGCACCGCCAGCGGCAGGTGCACCCAGTCGGGCACCGGTGCCCCCAGGGTCTGGTAGAGGGCAATCTGGCGCACCGTGGGCTCCAGCAGATCGGCACCGCGCACTATCTCGGTGATGCCGCTGTCCATATCATCCACCACCACCGCCAGGTTGTAGGCGTAGAGCCCGTCGCGGCGGCGGATAATGAAATCCTCCTCGGCGAGCGCCGCCGGGACCGCGATATGGCCCTGCAAGCGATCATCGAAGTGGTAGACCGGATGGTGCTGGCGCAGCCGGGCGGCGCAACCTTCGGCCGCAAGCCCGAGGGTGCGGCAGTGGCCGCTGTAGAGACCGCCCGCGGCCATAATTTCGCGCCGGGTGCAACGGCACCAGTAGAGATCCCCCGCCCGGTAGAGCTGGTCGATGATCTCGTCATAACGGCGGTGGCGCGCACTCTGGAACATCACCTCTCCATCCCACTCGAGACCATATGCCTCAAGGGTTTTGAGAATAAGGTCGGCCGCCCCTGCCATCTCCCGCGGCGGATCGATATCTTCGATGCGCACCAGCCAGCGTCCCTGCTGCGCTCTGGCCTGCAAAAAGCTGCCGAGGGCGGCGATCAGCGAACCGAAATGAAGCGGGCCTGAGGGTGAGGGAGCAAAGCGGCCGACATAGGGGCGCGCAAGGGGTGAGGACAGGGGATTCACTGGCATGACTGTTCGGGTAAGCGATTCATTGAGGCTGCATTCTGGGGCGCGACCGCCAAAAGCTCAATAAAAAAGGGAGCCCGCGAGCTCCCTTTTTCATATACCAGAGGGTCGGGATCAACCGGCCATCTGTTTTTCCTTGATCTCGGCCAGCGTCTTGCAATCGACACAGAGGTCGGCAGTCGGACGGGCTTCCAGACGACGGATACCGATCTCGATACCGCAGTGTTCGCAGTAACCGAAATCATCGTCTTCAAGCAGCTGCAAGGTCTTCTCGATCTTCTTGATCAGCTTGCGTTCACGGTCGCGGGTACGCAGTTCAAGAGCGAACTCTTCTTCTTGCGCGGCACGATCCACGGGATCCGGGAAGTTGGCAGCCTCGTCTTTCATATGGTCGACGGTACGATCAACTTCCTGCATCAGTTGGTTGCGCCAGGCACCCAGGATCTTGCGAAAATGCGCCTTTTGTTGGTCATTCATGTACTCCTCACCCGGCTTTTCCTGGTAAGGCGCGACACCCGCAATGGCCAGGGGGCCCAGAGATTTCCTGTTTTCGCCTGTTGGCATGCCCTGTCTCCTAATTCAGCACGCTACCCGTGCCATCCATAAATTGAGGGCGACATCTATAGCAGAAGGGTAACGGGTAAGCAAACGAGCCGTACCAATAATGTTACCCACTCCAATATTTATGCACTCCCCTCGGGTAACAGGTGACCAGATTCAAACGGGATAAACCCTTGAGCCACCATGCCTTGCACCCCAACATGGGGCCGATAGCATAAAATTTCAACCCCCGCCGCGATTGCCTGCTCAATTAGCAGACTATAGTGCGGATCTATATGGGTTGCAGGGCGCATCCGGCTTATTCCGGAGTGCAACACCATAAAGAGCAGCACTGCCCTGTGGCCCGCCGCTTTCATCGCCATCAACTCGCGCAAATGCTTGGCACCACGGGCGGTGACCGCATCGGGGAAGTAGCCCATGCCAGCCTCCTCCCGCTCGTCGAGCAGGGTGACCGATTTTACCTCGATGTAACAATTGCCCTTCTCGTCATCTTCCAGCAACAGATCGATGCGACTGTTCTCTTCGCCATACTTCACCTCGGTGCGCAACCGGCTGTAACCCGCCAGCGGAGCAATGGCCTCCTGCTCGATCAGCTCCCGGGCAATCTGGTTGGCGCGCGCCGTGTTGACGCAGATAAAGTGGCCCGCCGGGCTCTCGGCGATCTCCCAGCTGTTGGGCAGCTTGCGCTTGGGGTTATCGGAGGTGGAGTACCAGACCCGGGTGCCCGGATCGGCACAACCGGTCATGGCACCGGTATTGGCGCAGTGGATAGTGATGACCTCGCCGTTATCGAGTTGCACATCGGTCAGAAAGCGCTTGTAGCGGGCCACCAGCTGGCCCGATTGCAGGGGGGGATCAAAGATCACGGGTTAGCCCTCCGCGCATCTTCTTTTACCCGGGCACGCAGCGGCCAGCAGGCAAGCGGCTCATAGCGCACCCCGTCCGGAGTCGAGATGGATTGATAGAGGCAGAACTCATCTGCCTGCAGCAGAAAATTTGGGGCAGGCAGGATGGCAGGCGCCTCACCCGCCTTGCGCGACAGGGTGACATGGGGGCGATAACCCTGCTCGCCATTGCCAAGACGCAACTTCTCACCGTGGCGTCGCAGCGCCTTTGCCAGCACGGTCAGCTCGTTGGGCCACTCCTTCGGGCCAATCCAGGCAGCCTTGGCCCGGCTGAACCAGCCGGTCTCATCCAGCCTGATGGAGAGCGGCGGACAGTGCTGACGCTCCACGGCGGCGATCAGGCGGCGGGTGGTCAACTCGTCCGCCTCCCCCAGAAAGGCGAGGGTCAGGTGGAGGTTGGCTTGCGGCACCGGCTGACCGGGCCAGGGCAGCTGATCGCGCCAGGCGATGAGCTCGGGGGCGAGCTCCTTGACGGGCAGGGCAAAGAAGAGTTTGGCCATGTGGTGATAATGCCTTTTTCACGCTCATTGGATGAGCCCATTCTATGGCAGCCATCCGGCCATGTCTCGCCAGCCTCCCGCCCGAGTGGCCATCTCCTCACATCCACTCACGGTGGCGCGGGTGGCTGTGGCAGAATAGGCGCCGTTTTACCGGTTGCTACAGAAGGTGCTCATCGCTTTGTCCCAGCTCCCCATCGTTTCGGTATTGCCCGAACTCTTTGCCGCCCTCGACAGCCACACCAGCGTGATCCTGCAGGCGCCACCCGGCGCGGGCAAATCGACCCTGCTGCCGCTGGAGCTGGTGCGTCAGAACCGGCTGCCCGGCCGCATCATCATGCTGGAACCAAGGCGCCTGGCTGCGCGCAATATCGCCACGTTTCTGGCCCGTCAGCTGGGGGAGAAGGTGGGCGAGCGCATCGGCCTGCGGGTGCGTGGCGAGAGCCGCACCAGCGCAGCGACCCGGCTCGAGATCGTCACCGAAGGGGTGCTGACCCGGATGTTACAGCAAGACCCGGAGCTGACTGGCGTCTCGCTGGTGATCTTCGATGAGTTCCACGAACGCAGTCTGCACGCCGATACCGCGCTGGCCTTCGCCATCGAGAGCCAGCAGGGATTGCGCGATGACCTCAAGCTCCTGGTGATGTCCGCAACCCTGGATGGCATGGCACTCGAGACCTTGCTGCCGGATGCCCCAGTGGTTCGCTCCGAGGGGCGTGGTTTTCCCATCGACTATCACTACCGCCCCGCCAATCGCCAGCAGTGGCTGGAGCCGCAGGTCGGTGCCGTGGTGCTCGAAGCGCTGGCCGCCCACCGCGGCAGCCTGCTGGTCTTTCTGCCGGGACAGGGTGAGATCGAGCGACTGGCGCAATGGTTGGCAGACAAACTGCCGGACGACATGACCCTCGCCCCCCTCTACGGCCGCCTCGACATGGCGGCGCAGCAGGCAGCCATCGAACCGGCACCTGCGGGCCACCGTAAGCTGGTGCTCACCACCAATGTGGCGGAGACCTCCCTCACCATCGAGGGGATCTCGGTGGTGATCGACAGTGGGCTGGAACGACGGGCCTCCTATGATCTGAAAAGCGGTGTCACCCGACTGGAAACACGCCAGATAGCCAAATCCTCCGCCACCCAGCGGGCAGGCCGTGCTGGCCGTCTCGGCCCCGGCGTCTGCTACCGGCTCTGGAGCAGCGAGGTGCAGGAGCGGCTCGCCGAGCAGAGCCCGCCAGATATTCTCACTCAGGAGCTGACCGGCCTGCTGCTGGATGCCGCCCAGTGGGGGGCAAAAGTGGAAGATCTGCCGCTGCTCGACATGCCGCCGCCGGCGGCCGTCGCCAGCTCCCAGCGGCTGCTGGTGGCCCTCGGCGCCATGAAGCCGGAGGGTGAGCAACAACTTACCCCGGCTGGTCGTGCCATGGCGGCCTTCGGTACCCATCCCCGTCTCGCCCGCATGCTGCTGCGCGCCCGCGAGCTGGAAGCTGAAGGTCTGACAGGGATTGTCGCCGATGCCGCATATCTGGTGGCGTTGCAGGAAGAAGATCTGCGAGGATCGGAGCGCCTCTCTGTGCTGTTCCACCGCCGTCAAAACGCCCTGCGCCAGGGCGCGGCCCGCTGGTTTGAACGGCTTGGCGTACGCCCTGCCACTGCGCAGGGTCAGTGGCTGGGGCTACTCTGCGCCCTCGCCTGGCCGGATCGCATCGGCAAACTGCGCAGCGGCAGTCGCTATCAACTCAGTGGTGGGGTGAGCTGCGATCTGGTAGAAGGTCATCCCTGTCAGGGACAAGGGGCCCTTATCGCCATCGAGATGGGGCAGAACGATCGCGGTAGCCGCATCTTTATCGTCGAACCGGTCGATCTTGACGAGCTGGTACGCCTGCTGCCGGAACTGGTAAGCGAACGACAGTGGTTCGACTGGGATGAACGGGAAGAGCGGGTGCGCGCCGAACGCCAGCAGGTGATCGGCGAGCTGGTGTTGAGCCAGCGACCGCTGACCGAACTCTCTGACGAGCAGAAAGGGCGCTGCCTGCTGCAAGGCATTCGCCGCAAGGGGCTGCATGTGCTGCCGTGGGACGAGAGCAGCGAAGGGCTGCTGGCCCGTCTGCGCTGCGCCCGCGACTGGCTGCCCGATGAGGGGTGGCCAGCCATGGATGACGAGAGCCTGCTGGCCACGCTGGAACAGTGGCTGCTGCCAGCGGTGAGCGGCATGACCCGGCTGGAGCAGTTGAAAAAGCTCAACCTCGGCGACATCCTGCGCCAATCCCTGCCCTGGCCGTTGCCCAAACGGCTGGACGAGGCGCTGCCGAGCCACTTTGCAGCGCCCACCGGCAGCCGAGTGCGGATCCGCTATCAACCGGGGCAGGCACCGGTGATCCCGGTGCGCATTCAGGAGATGTTCGGGCAAGGTTCGACCCCCTGCGTGGCCGATGGCCGGGTACCGCTGGTGGTGGAGCTGCTCTCCCCCGCCCAGCGACCACTGCAGATCACCGCCGATCTGGCCGCCTTCTGGGCTGGATCCTACGAACAGGTGAAGAAAGAGATGAAGGGGCGCTATCCCCGCCACTACTGGCCGGATAATCCGCTGGAGGCGATGCCGACCAAAGTCACCAAAAAGAAGATGGGCATCTAGGTTCGGCGGGTTAATCCCGCTCGAACGTTCGCGAATGCGACATAACAAGTAGAAAGGAAAGCAAAGAGGATTTATGGCAACCCAACGACGCAAGCGTGCCCCCAAGAAGGCAGCGCCCAAACGCACCATCTGGCGCAAGCTGTTCTGGCTTGGCTTCAAGCTCTCCCTGGTGGTGGCGGCCTTTATGGTGGTGTTTGGCATCTACCTCGATACCAAGGTGCGCGAGCGCTTCGATGGCGAGAAGTGGCAGCTGCCGGTGATGGTCTACAGCCGCCCGCTGGAGCTCTATCCCAGCCAGCGCCTGTCGCGGGACCAGATGCTGCGCGAGCTCAATATGCTGAGCTACAAGCAGGTGCGCCAGCCTCACACGCCGGGTGAATACACCATCAACGGCAACCGCATCGAGCTGATTCGCCGTCCGTTCGAGTTCTATGATGGCGCCGACGGTGCCCGTGGCCTGCGCCTCACCTTCAACGGCCCGCGCCTTGAGGGGATCCAGTCGCTGGAGAACCAGCGCCAGCTCGGTTACGCCCAGATGGACCCGGTGCTGCTCGATCGCCTCAATACCGAAGATCGGGAAGATCGCCTGCTGGTACGTATCGCCGAAGTGCCCGACAGCCTGCTGGTGACCCTGCTCACCACCGAAGATCGCGACTTCTACCAGCATGGCGGCGTCTCGCCAGTGGCCATCATGCGCGCCATGTTCGCCAACCTGATCGCGGGTCGCACCGTGCAGGGGGGCAGTACCCTGACCCAGCAGCTGGCCAAAAACTTCTTCCTGACCCGTGAGCGCAGCCTGTGGCGAAAACTGCAGGAAGCCTATATGGCGGTGCTGATCGACTATCGCTACAGCAAGGACGAGATCCTCGAGTCCTACCTCAACGAGGTCTATCTGGGGCAAAACTTCTCGCAAGGGGTCTATGGTTTCGGCCTCGCCTCCTACTTCTACTTCGGCATTCCGGTCAACGAGCTGGATATCGATCAGGTCGCCCTGCTGGTCGGTCTGGTGAAAGGCCCCTCCTATTACGATCCCTGGCGCTTCCCGGAGCGGGCCAAGACCCGCCGTGATCTGGTGTTGAAGCTGCTGATGGATCACGGCAGCCTGACCCAGGCCGAATATGAGCTGGCCAGCCGCCAGCCCCTCGGCATCATCGCTCGCGGCCAGATGAGCTATGGTCGCACCCCGGCCTTCATGGGACTACTCAAGCGAGAGATCCAGAGCCGCTTCGGTGCCGATCTGCTCAAGCAGTCCGGCCTCAAGATCTTCACCAGCCTCGACCCCATCGCCCAGCACGCGGCCGAGCGGGCGGTCGAATCGGGCCTCGCCGATATCGAGAAACTGCGCGGCAAGAAAAAGCTGGAGGCGGCCATGGTGGTCTCCGACTGGCATAAGGGCGAAGTCGTCGCGCTGGTGGGTGGCCGCGATCCCCGCTACGCCGGGTTCAACCGGGCGCTGGATGCCCGCCGCCAGATCGGCTCGCTGGTGAAACCGGCGGTCTACCTGACCGGTCTATCCAACGGCCTGACCCTGGCGACCCCGCTCAAAGATCAGCCGATCCGCATTCGCGGTCAGGATGGTCAGGTCTGGACACCGCAAAACTACGATCGCAAGTTCCGCCAGAGCGTGCCGCTGATGGATGCATTGGCCAGCTCCCTCAACGTACCGACCGTCAATCTGGGTCTGCAAGTCGGGCTGGAAAAAGTGGTCGATACCCTGCACAAGCTGGGAGTCCAGCAGGAGATCCAGCCCTACCCGTCGCTGGTGCTGGGGGCGGTGGCCCTCTCCCCGCTGGAGGTGAACCAGATGTATCTGCCCATCGCCAATCAGGGGCTGACCCAGCCGCTGTCGGCCATTCGCGCCGTGGTGAACGGAGATGGCAGCCTGCTCTATCAGCATGATCAGACCGCCAAGCGGGTCACCGACCAACAGGCGAGCTGGCTGACCCTGTTCGCCATGACCAAGACGGTGAGTCAGGGCACGGCCCGCGCGCTCAGTGCAAAGTTCCCGGGCGCCACCATGGCGGCCAAGACAGGCACCACCAACGAGCTGCGCGACTCCTGGTTTGCCGGGATGGACAACAACGAGCTGGTCAGTATCTGGGTCGGTCGCGACGACAACACCCCGGCGGGCTTGACCGGAGCCAGCGGAGCCCTGCAGCTCTTTAGCGGCTACATGAGCCAGCGCGGCGTCAACAGTCTGGGGCTGAAGATGCCGGAAGGGGTCACCTGGGCCAACTTCTCCCGCGCCAGCGGCACCCGCGTCGCCAGCGACTGCCCGGGCAGCCTGCAGGTGCCGGCCAAGGCATCCACCATGGGCTCCCCGGCCGGCTGCGCCAGCAGTGCGTCGCCGCGCAGTGCGCTGGATGACTGGTTCGGTGGTTTCTTCAACTAGATCAACGACACGGGCAGCGCAGGCTGCCCGTTCACTATGCTGCTGACAAGGAAACACCATGACCTTTCCGCTGTTTGACGCCATCCACCATGTGGCCATCATCGCCAGCGATTACCCACGCTCGCGCCACTTCTACCACGAGGTGCTGGGGCTGCCCATCATCGCCGAAACCCTGCGCGAGGCACGTCAATCGTGGAAACTGGATCTGGCCCTGCCGGACGGCAGCCAGCTGGAGCTGTTCAGCTTCCCCTCGCCTCCCGAGCGCCCCTCCAGGCCCGAGGCGTGCGGCCTGCGCCATCTCGCCTTTCGGGTCAGCGATCTTGACCGGGTCATCGCCCATCTGCAGGCCCATCGGGTCGAGGTAGAGCCGGTACGGGTGGACGAGCTGACCGGCAAGCGCTTTACCTTCTTCGCCGACCCCGACGGCCTGCCGCTGGAGCTCTACGAAGCGCCGCGCTGAGCCTGAGTCGGTCAAACAGTCGGCCAAACAAAAAGCCGCCCGGCGAAACCGGGCGGCTTTTCTTATTGCTTCAGGTTATCAGGCGGTAGTCAGCATAACGACAGCCAGCGCCATCACCATCATGCCAGCCCAGCCGATGGGCTTGAGCCGCTCACCGAAGAAGAGCAAACCGCCCAGCGCCGTACCGACGATGCCGATAGCCCCCCAGGTGGCGTAGGCAACAGCCAGGTCAATCTGGCCGCCACTTACCGCTTCCGAGAGCAGGGTAAAGGCGCCGAGTACCAGCATGATCCCCAGGAATCCCCACCCCTTGTAACGAAAACCCTTGGAGCGGTTGATGGCCATGTTGGCGCCGATATCGATCAGTGCGGCACCCAATACAATCACAAACGGACTCATGCTGTGGCCTCCGCGTCTACTGACTTGTCTGCAGGCTCATCATGGGTCTCCCCCATGGTCACCATAACAATCCCCACTATCGCGAGAGCCAGGCCAATCAGCTCCTGAACGGTCACATCGTAACCAAGGAACATGACCGACACTATGGTGATCAGGGTGATCCCGAGCCCCTCCCAGAGCGCAAACGCAATACCAATGGAGATTGTTTTGGCGGCTTTCGCCAGCAACCAGTACGAGAAGCCGATCAACAGCCACATCGGGATGTAATTCATCCAGCCAGCTCCCTGCTCGGGGATCATGGCCATGCTGGAGGTACCGGCGACCTCGGTCACGATGGCGCCGGTCAAAAACAGCCGGGCCAGAAACATACGACTTAATAACATATAAGATGCCTTTGTTGCTTCGACGGGAGAGATGGTAAACGGGGAGAAGCAACTCGCGACAATCGCTCAGCGTCGATTATTCCGACGCCACAGGTTTGCCTTGCATTGGTTCGGCACGCTAAGGTGATGGTGAAAAACTCCGCAACAGCCTGTAAAACATGAAGCTATATCAGATAGAACTCTTTGTAGAGTCAGCCAATAGCGGCTCTATTGCCAACACCGCCCGTCGCCTCGGCAAAAGCCGCAGCGCCGTCAGCACTGCCATCGCGGCGCTGGAAGTTGAGCTTGGCGTCGAACTTTTTGAACGAGGTGCCAATCAGAGTCGTCTGACCGAGATCGGCGAGCTGGTGCTTGATGATTGCACTCGCCTGCTGCAGGCAGCCAACAGCCTGCAGCAGAAGTGCAAACATTACGCCTCGGGGGCCGAAGTGGCGCTGCGGGTTGCCCGCGATGACGCCATTCCCGAGCCGGTGTGGCGCGAGATGCTGGCCAGCCTGCACAATCAGTTTCCCGGTACCAGTATCTCTCTGGTGCTCGCCTCCCCACCCGAACTGCCGGCGCTGGTGGAAGAGGGGTTCGTCGATGCCGCCTTTGGCCTTATTACCGAAGATCAGGAGCGCAGCGGCCTCAATATCGACGTGCTCAACCCGATCCGCACCCTGATGGTGGTGGCGCCCAGCCATCCGCTGGCCGGACTGAAGCGGGTCAAACAGCAGGATCTGACCGATCACACCCAGGTCACCCTCTCGTATGTAGATGAATTTTCGGTAAAAAGCCTGCTACCTGTGGGAGGCCAGCATATCGGCCTCTCCAGCTTCGAGTTGATGCGCAATGCGGTGCTGGACGGACTGGGCTGGGCGGTGCTCCCCTCGCCACTGATCCAGAGCCAGCTGCGGCAAGGCACCCTGCTGACCTTGAAACACAAGTTCAGCCTGCAGTGGCGGGATTACGGGGTCTATCTGGCGGAAAACGCCTATCACGGCAAGGTGTTGGCCTGGTTGAAGAAGTCGATCCAGGGGTATCTGGAACCTTTCGAGTAGCGATAAAGAGGCGGAGCCAGCTCACGATATCTACTTATCCTGATGATCCGAGAGGATGTGATCGTGCATACTGTTCACATACTCATTGAGCGCCGGAGGCGTAACCGATATGAGCAGTGCCCAAGACAAGGACGATATCTTGCTGGACGACGACATCATCGAACTCGATGATGAGGAGGTCGTGGTCCCCAAGGCACTCAACCCATGGCAAGTGCTGATCGTGGATGATGAGCCGGATATCCATCATGCCACCCGCCTGGCCCTCTCCAACATTCACTACAAATCCCGTCCGCTGGAGCTGCTCAATGCCTACAGCGGCGCCGAAGCTGGCCGCATGCTGGAGGCCAATCCCAGGATTGCGCTGATCCTGCTCGATGTGGTGATGGAGACCGAAGATGCAGGTCTGCGGCTGGTGCACCGGATCCGCAACGAAATGCACAACTCGCTGGTACGGATCGTGCTGCGTACCGGCCAACCCGGCCAAGCCCCCGAGCAGCGGGTGATCCTCGATTACGACATCAATGACTACAAGACCAAGACCGAACTGACGGTACAAAAGCTCTACACCACCGTCATCGCATCCCTGCGCTCATACGAAACCCTCAGTGCCATCGACAAGAGCCGTCAGGGGCTCGGCAAAATTCTGGAAGGGGCGGGCGATCTCTACCATCTTCATTCACTCAAGGAGTTTGCCTCCGGCGTGCTGAAACAGATCAGCGCCATTCTCGATGTGGGCACCGAAGGGGCTATCTGTGCCGAGCGCCGTCCCGGTGAACAGGGGCTGGAGATCCTCGCCGCCACCGGCGACTACGAGACTCTGCTGGATGATGGCAAGATCACCGACTTCCCCACCCTCAATGACTCGGTTCTGAAGGCACTGGCGGCGCGCAGCAACCGCTTTGAACACCCGCAGGACTCCCTCTATATCGCCGCCCAGAATGGTCGCGAGTTCGTGCTGAGTTTTACCCCGACCCAGCCCCTCGATCCCCTCGAGTGCGACCTGCTGGATGTCTTCTGTCAGCGCATCTCGGCGGCCTACGACAACCTCTATCTCTACAACCAGTTGCTACGCGCCCAGGAGGCCACCGTGGTGGCGCTGGCGGCGCTGGCGGAGTTTCGCGACTCCGATACCGGCGAGCATGTCTTGCGGGTGCAGAAGCTCTCGGATGCCATCGTGGCCGAATTGAAGCAGATGGCGGCCTATCCCGAGCAGTTGACCCCGGAGTTTGTCGAGATGATCGGCATGGCCTCCATCCTGCACGATGTGGGCAAGGTGGGCACCCCGGACCATATCCTGCACAAGCCCGGCCGTTTCGACCCGGAAGAGCGGGCCATCATGGAGCAGCACGCCGGTATCGGCGCCAATATCCTGCACAAGGCGGGCGAAATGGTGGAGGGAACCAGCTACCTCTCGCTGGGGGCAGAGATCGCCCGGGGCCACCACGAGCACTTCGATGGCAAGGGCTACCCGCAGCAGCTGACTGGCCAGCAGATCCCGCTGTCGGCGCGGATTGTGGCGGTGGTCGATGTGTTCGATGCCCTGCTCAGCAAGCGCCCCTACAAGGAGCCCTGGACGCTGGCGCAGACCATGGAGTATATCCAGTCCCGCTCCGGCACCCAGTTTGACCCTCATGTAGTGACAGCCCTATCGCGACTGGTCAACGAGTCGAGACTCCCCTACTCGCTCTGACCCCCTTTGCTCGCAATTCCACATGCCCTGCCGGTGACCAAGGTCAGCGGCAGGGCATCAAAACAGCCGTTTTGTTGCATCCCGCACACATCAAAGTGCCGCAAAGCGGAAACATCCCCCTTCTTTGTTAGCGATATCCGCTGAAATATGGTCATTTAACATCACATCGCTATAATATCGGCCTGCAAACCTGATACTAACAACGAAGGAATTATCATGAGCCTGAACCTGGTACCGGCCGGCAAGAGCCTGCCCGACGATATCTATGTCATCATCGAAATCCCGCAGAATGCCGACCCGATCAAATACGAAGTCGACAAGGACAGCGGTGCTATTTTCGTCGATCGCTTCATGTCTACCCCGATGTTCTATCCGTGTAACTACGGCTACGTGAACGCGACCCTCTCTCTGGATGGTGACCCCGTCGACGTACTGGTTCCGACCCCCTACCCGCTGCTGGCCGGTTCCGTCATTCGCTGCCGCCCGGTTGGCGTGCTGAAGATGACCGACGAATCTGGCGAAGATGCCAAGATCGTTGCCGTACCGCACTCCAAGCTGACCAAGCAGTACGACCACATCCAGGATGTGAACGATCTGCCGGAACTGCTGAAAGCCCAGATCCAGCACTTCTTCGAGCGCTACAAAGAGCTGGAAGCGGGCAAATGGGTCAAGGTGGAAGGTTGGGGCGACAAGGCCGCTGCCGAAGCCGAGATCAAAACCTCTGCCGAGCGTTACGCTGCCAAGTAAGCATCACTCGGTTTGTAAAAAAGGCGCCTTATGGCGCCTTTTTTGTCGGTGTTTGCGGCAGCTGACCGGCAGGATTGCCCTGAATGTATATTTCACGACCATCTTTCTGGTAGGGACGATAGTAATCACCGCCACAGCGATAGCCACCGCCCGGCTGGCTCATCAGCTCGCAGTTGACCGGTAACACCTCCAGCCACTTGATGGCCTGCTGGTAGCGCAGCCACTCCTGCCATTCGTGTTCGCGCGCCAGCTGGTCACGCAGAGCAAAGGTATCCGCAATGGACATCCCCTTGTTGACGATCACCTGACCCGCCATGGCTGGCAGGCTGAGCAGCCCAAACAGCACTATGATCCAAGGCTTCATAACCCCTCCAGAGTGACTTAATTTCACAATTAAATTAAAAGTCACATCAATCTGTTATCCAGATCACAAAACGAAACATCACCAAAGTGGTGCCGGCTCACCTAGTTGTTAATTATCGTCCACGGCAGGAAGCACCACCATGAAGCTGACCCCCGCGCTGTTGCTCAGCCTCACTCTCTGCACCACTCTTGGTGCTACAAGCAACGCCAGCGAAATCAACATGAGCTGGCAGTGGCAATCCACCGATGGCCAGCGCAAGCACTTCCAGCTGACCACCGACGATCAGGTGATGGCCGCCAGTCGCCACGAGATGAGCCTGCTGAAGGCCTCTCTCACCAATCCGCTGGAGACCCTCTACGCCTACATCAGCCCGCGGCTCTACAACAGCATCAACCTGATCAACCAGAGCAGCCCCGAGACCGCTACCAAATTTCGCAATCTGGAGCAGGCCTTCACCCTGCGGGACGACAGCATGGAGTCGCTGCTGTTCTGGCAAGCCTACCAGCAGTATCAGGAGGATGCCTTCTACCAGATGAGGGTGATACCCTGCGTCCATCCGGCCAATCGCAAACTGCCTTGCGTGCGACCCGATTACTCCCAGCTCTTCTACCACTTCAAGGGGCATCTCAAGCCGCTGGCGCAGCAGTTTGCCGCCAAGGATCTCGCCACCAGCGTCAGCCTGCTGCAGGAGTGGCTGAACGCCATCCCCACCCAGCCGGAGCAGCTGGATCACTTCGCGCCGCCGCTGCAGGCGTTGCAGGATAACAAGGCCGATAGCGACGAGAAGGCGCTGCTGATGGCCAGTCTGCTGGCGGAGCTGGCCCCGCAATATGTGCTCAGCATCATCTATCCGGATATCAGCATCGGCAGCGTCTCCCCTGCCTGGCTGGCCATTACGGCAGACAGTGGCGTACCCGGTGATGTGGTGGTGATCAACAATCAGCGCCATGTGCTGCTGACCGGCTCGTCCCTGCTGGCCCAGCAGATGACCATGGCCAAGATCCCCCTCATCAGCGAGTCGCTCTACTGACGCAGACAGCTCAGACCAGCAGCCAATTCATTGATTTTTATTGATGTCATGCCATCCTAGCCGCCCTTGCCAGCCAACCACCTGACTGGCGGGGCGCCGACGCTTCTGAATTGCGATCTTATTTAACACTTTTTAAACAGATCCGATCAGTTTAGGATGAAGCTCGCCCATTCCCTCAATCCGAAACTCGTTATAACATAACAAATGGAGTGTCATCAGGATGAAACATCTCGTACTTACTTTGGCGCTGCTGCCATCTCTGGTCTTTGCTCACAACTTCAAGGATGGCAACCCGGTGCCGCTGGTCAATGTCAGTGACAAGGGTGAGCTGGTACTGAACGGCAAGGATATCGGCTACCAGCCGTGGCAGAGCACCTCGCTCACCGGCAAGGTGTTCCTGATCCAGCATATTGCCGGTCGCTCCAGTGCCAAGGAGCTGAACGCCCCGATGATCGAGGCGATCAAGGCCGCCAAACTGCCGCAAGACAAGTACCAGACCGTTACCGTCATCAACAGCAATGACGCCATCTGGGGCACATCCGGCTTCGTGAAGAGCAGTGCCGAGGACAGCAAGAAAGAGTTCCCCTGGTCCGCCATGGTGCTGGATGCCAAGGGCATGGCGCGCAACGCCTGGGATCTGACGCCGGAAAGCTCGGCGATCATCCTGCTGGATAAAGAGGGCAAGGTGCTGTTTGCCAAAGATGGCCAGCTCGATGCCAACAACATTGCTACCGTGATGGGGCTCATCAAGTCCCATCTCTAAGTCAGAGAGAAAGGGCGCTGATGGCGCCCTTTCCATAAGGGTCTATGGGTCGTATCAAGCTGAAAATCTGGATCTTGCTGCTGGGCTGGTTATGGCTGCAGCCTGCCCTTGCCCGGCACCAGTTTGAATCTGCCCTGCCCGGCCACGACGACCAT
This sequence comes from Aeromonas sp. s8, assembly GCF_040907785.1. NCBI lineage: Bacteria > Pseudomonadati > Pseudomonadota > Gammaproteobacteria > Aeromonadales > Aeromonadaceae > Aeromonas > Aeromonas sp. s8. The sequence goes on along the minus strand of NZ_JBFOCL010000010.1, from coordinate 43,058 downwards.
CACTGCCTGGTCTGCGCCCTCCATCTGGATGGCAAACAGGTCATCACCGCCACCCCCTATTGTTTCCCCGGTTCAACCTCTGTTCTGCCCGCAGTTGCAATCATGCAACGCTCGGCAGATACCGCCACGCTTCACAGCTATGCCATCCGTGCGCCGCCCGCCTCTGCTTTTCTCTATCCCTTTGTTTAATTTCGCTATTTGTTTTGAAAAAGGATTAAAGATGAAAGCAGTTACTCTGTTGCTGGCGGTAGCCACCTTTGGCGCACACGCAAATCACGACGAACACGAGAGCCACAGCCACGGCGCCCACGAGCATGGCCACGGCCACCTCAATCTGGTGGTCGATGGCGACCAATTGATGATCGAGCTGCAGGCACCCGCAGCCGATCTGGTGGGCTTCGAGCACGCCGCCAAGAGCGATGAAGAGAAGGCGCAGTATGCCAAGGCGGTCGCCCGCCTCCAGCAGCCTGACGCCCTGTTCCGCTTCGACCCGGCGGCGGGCTGCAAACTGACCCAGCAGGAGCTGCAAGCCGCCAAAGAAGAGCATGATCACGACCATGACCATGACCATGACAAGGCTGCCAGCGACAAACATGAAGATCACCATGATCATGACGAAGCGGGTCACGCCGATATGGGCGCCATGTACACCTACACCTGCGCCACACCGGCCAAACTGACCGGCCTTGAGGCGACCCTGTTCAGCGTCTATCCGAGCCTTGAGAAGCTGAGCGTGCAGGGGATCCTGCCCACCGGCCAGACCGCAGGCGAGCTGACCCCATCCGCCAACAAGCTGAGTTGGTAACGCCATGAAAAAAGCCGTGGTTGAGATCCGCGATCTGGCCTTTGCCTGGCCAGGTGGCGACGCTGTACTCGATCTGCCCGCCCTCACCATCCGCGAGGGTGAGCGGGTCTTTATCAAGGGCCCGTCGGGCTCCGGCAAATCGACCCTGCTCGGGTTGCTGGCCGGGATCCAGACCGCCAACCACGGCACCCTGGAGGTGCTGGGCCAACCATTGGCTCAGCTCTCTGGCCGTGCCCGTGACCACTTCCGGGCGGCCAATCTGGGTTATATCTTCCAGCAGTTCAATCTGCTGCCCTTTCTCTCGGTGCAGGACAACGTGACCGCAGCCCTCACCTTCTCGCCCGCCAAACGGGCCCGCCTGCAAGGGAGTCCGGAGCAGGAGGCGCGCCGTCTGCTGGCGGAGCTGCAACTGCCGGATGACGCAATGCATCGCCCCGTCCATGCCCTCAGCATCGGCCAGCAGCAGCGAGTTGCTGCCGCACGGGCGCTGATCGGCTCACCGCCACTGGTGATCGCCGACGAGCCCACCTCGGCCCTCGACACCGACAACCGGGCCGCCTTTATCAAGCTGTTGTTCGAGGAGTGCGACAAGCAGGGCTCGACCCTGATCTTCGTCAGTCACGACCCTTATCTCGAACCCCTGTTCCCGCGGGTCGAAAACCTGCAACAGCTCAACCGGAGGGCATCATGCTAAAGCTCGCCCTGCAAAGTCTCTGGGCCCGCCGCCTCACCGCCGGGCTCACCCTGCTGGCCGTCGCCATCAGCGTCACCCTGCTGCTCGGGGTGGAGCGGGTGCGCACCCAGGCCCGTGAAAGCTTCTCCAACACCGTCTCGGGAACCGATCTCATCGTCGGCGCCCGCTCCGGTCAGGTGAACCTGCTGCTCTACTCGGTGTTTCGCATCGGCAACCCCACCAACAACGTGGGGTGGGACTCCTATCAGGCCATCAAACAGAAACCGGGCGTCGCCTGGACCATCCCGCTTTCCCTTGGTGACTCCCACAAGGGATTTCGAGTGCTCGGCACCAATGGCGACTACTTCACTCACCTGAAGTACGGTCAGCAACAGTCGCTGCAACTGCGCGAAGGTCGGCCTTTCGACACGCCGTTTGAAGCGGTACTCGGCGCCCAGGTGGCCGAGAAGCTCGGCTATCACCTCGACCAATCCATCGTCATCGCCCACGGCGCTGGCAACACCTCGTTCAGCCAGCACGACAACCTGCCGTTCAAGGTGGTGGGTATTCTGGCGCCGACCGGCACGCCCATCGATCGCACAATCCATGTGCCGCTGGCGGGGATAGAGGCGATCCATCTTGGTTGGGACACCGGCCGTCACAGCAAAAACGTGACGCCGGAGCAGGCGCTGGCGCAGGATCTCACCCCGAAAACCATCACCGCCTTTATGGTGGGCTTGAGCAACCGGATCCTGGCGTTCCAGCTGCAACGCAGCGTCAACACCTATCCCAAAGAGCCGCTGATGGCGATCCTGCCGGGAGCCGCCCTGCAGGAGCTGTGGAGCCTGATGAGCGTGGCGGAAACCGCGCTGTCGGTGATCGCCGGTTTCGTGGTAGTCGCGGGCCTTATCGGTATGCTGACTACCCTGCTGGCAGGGCTTAACGAGCGGCGCCGGGAGCTCGCCATCTTGCGCTCCCTCGGTGCGGGCCCTGCCCACCTGTTCCTGCTGCTGGCGCTGGAGGCCATGGCGCTGACCACGGTCGGCATCGCCCTCGGGGTCGCCGTGCTCTATCTGGGGCAGGGGCTTGCCTCGCCCTGGCTGCTCAGCCACTATGGCCTGCAACTGAGTCTGGGGCTGCCGAGCGCCTACGAGTGGCAGTTGCTGGGGGTAGTGTGGCTGGCAGGCATGGTGATTGGCCTGCTCCCTGCTGCCCGCGCTTACCGCTACAGCCTGAGCGATGGCATGAGCATTCGCGTCTAGCGAGACGCCCAAAAATCGAAACAGAAGGACAGATGATGAAGTGGAAAATTGTGGCGCTGCTCGCCAGCCTGCTGGTGCTGCCCGCCCTGGCCGCCGATTACAAAACTATCGACTGGGATGTGCTCATCCCGGAAGGGGAAAAACTGCTGCCACCACCCCAGGTCAATCACGAAGATCCCATGTCGGTGCCGCAACCGGTGGGCGGAGTGAACAAGAAGCTGGACAACCAGGATGTGCGCATTCCGGGCTTCGTGGTGCCACTGGAGGGGGATGCCAAGAAGATCACCGCCTTCCTGCTGGTGCCCTACTTCGGCGCCTGCATCCATGTGCCGCCGCCCCCCACCAATCAGGTGATCTATGTGAGCTACCCCAAGGGTGCGCCGGTGGATGATCTGTGGGATGCCATCTGGGTGAAGGGCAAGATGCGCACGGTCAGCTCCAGTCACGAGATGGCCACCGCCTCCTATTCGATGGAAGCGGTCGAGGTGAGTGTCTACGAGGAGTAATCCTCCCGTTGCAAAAAAAGCGGCCTCCACGGAGGCCGCTTTGTTATCTTGGCATCCCGGTTGGAGTAACATTCAGCTCCAGAACCTGTGCGAATGGAGTCAGCATGGCAGACCTCCCCCCCCCGAAAAAAGAGAGTTCGATCCTGAGCAGCCAGGAGCAGACCCTGCGTCTGGCACGCAGTCGCGGTATCGACGGCATGCTCACCCGCAACAGCGACAGCACCTTTGAACAGCGCGCCACCTTTCGCCATCTGGCGGATCAGGCCGCTCGCCAGCGCAATCTGGAAGCCATCATGGTGATGGCCTCCCGCCACTGCGAAGAGACCGCGGCTGGCGGCGAGATGGACAGCGACTGGCTGACCCGCTTCCTGCAACTGGCGGAAGATATCAGCATGGTGCCGATGCAGCAGCTGTGGGGGCGGATCTTCGCGCTGGAAGTCGCCACGCCGGGCCGCTTCTCCATACGCGCGCTCGCCACCCTCAAAGAGATGACCCAGCGCGAGGCCCAGCTGTTTCAGCGCATCTGTTCACTGACTTGCCACTACACCGGCAGCGACGAGCAGCGACTGCTGCTGGGGCTGCACAAGGGGGCCACCCTGCTGAGTCGCGCCAAAGCAACGCGCCTTGGCCTTGGCAAATACCGACTGCCCTACAACGCCCTGCTGCAACTGTTTGAGCTGGGGCTGCTGCATCGCGCGGAGCTGGAGTCAGGCCCGTTGCCCGCCGATGGGGTCGAGCTGGAGTTCGGCAACCAGCGCTGGCGGCTGCAGTGCAAGCAGAACAACATCACCCTGCTCTACTACCGGCTCACCCCGGTGGGCAACGAGCTCGCCCAGCTGCTGCAAGAGTCGCCGCTGGAGGAGTACCTGCAGGATCTGAAAACCGTGCTGGTGCAGGGTATCCAGATTGAAGTGATGCAGCTCGTCAGCCCCCCCTCCTCACCCGCTCCCGACCCTCTCCCCTGATCTCTGGCGGGGCAGCGGATGCCCCGTCGGTTCATGGCTCCTTCGCATCAAGCTGCTGGCTCCAAGCTTATGGGCTTGTCCAGAATAGGTTGCAAATTGCAGATGCCACAGAGGCACACCCCGTCTGTTCCGTTGCATATTGCAAACAGCAACGGTCTTTTCCTGCCAAAACGACACTAATAACACATCAATCATTAGCTTTTGCCAGCTGGCCCGCCCTTTGCACATGTCTTGATGCAGATCAAAATTCAACCACCACAGCTCGGGAACAAGGCCATGAGAATCAATCAACCGGTTACCCAAAGAGAACGTCTCTATCCAGACCACCAGAGCCTCATCTCCACCACGGATCTGGAGAGCCGCATAACCTACGCCAACGAGGAGTTCTGCGATATTGCAGGCTTCTCGCTCGACGAGCTGAAGGGGGAACACCACAATCTGGTGCGCCATCCTGACATGCCGAAACAGGCCTTTGCCGATCTGTGGGGTCACATCAGGGATGGCAAGAGCTGGATGGGGCCGGTGAAAAATCGCTGCAAGAATGGCGATCACTACTGGGTCAGCGCCTTTGTCACCCCCATCAAGGATGCCAGCGGCCGGGTGGTGGAGTATCAGTCGGTGCGCACCGCCCCGAGCGAGGAGATCAAACAGCGGGCCGAGAAGGTCTATGCCGACCTTCGCAACAACAAGCTGCCGCTGGCGCTCAAGTTGCCCACCTTCTCCCATACCCTGGCCATCAACCTCTGTCTGCTGCTGAGCCTGCTCGCCATGTTTGCCCTGGGCTACAGCCACGATATGAACTGGCAACTGGCGCTGGCCGCCCTGCCGCTGGCAATAGCGGCCATCACCCTGAATGCCCTCTCCCGTCGCCTCGGCAAGCTCAACAAGATGGCCCGCAGCCGCTTTGACAACCCGCTGATGCAGCTGCTCTACACCAACAAGGTGGACAACATCGCCGCCATCGAACTCTCGATGGTGATGAATCAGGCCGAGTTCAACGCCGTGCTGGCCCGTACCCAGCAGACTTGCAGCAAGATCCTGCAGGCCGCCGAGGGGGATCTGCGCAACGCCGAATCCATCACCGACAACCTGCAACAGCAGCAGGCCGAAACCAATCAGGTAGCCACTGCCGTGACCGAGATGTCGGAATCCATTCGCGAGGTGTCACAAAGCTCGACTGACTCCTCCAGCCTGCTGGATGAAACGGCCGTGCTGTTCAAGAGCGGCAACAGTAGCGTGGCCGAAACCGTAGCGGCCGTGGCGGGTATGAACAGCGAACTTATCACCTCCAAGAGCGTGATCAGTGCGCTGGTCGGCCACTGCCGCGATATCGACGGCATCCTCGATGTGATCAACAACATCGCCAACCAGACCAACCTGCTGGCCCTCAACGCCGCCATCGAAGCGGCCCGGGCTGGCGAAGCGGGTCGCGGCTTCTCGGTAGTGGCCGACGAGATCCGCACCCTCGCCATCAAGACCCAATCCTCGACCAGCGAGATCCAGAAGATGATCACCGAGCTGCAAACCAGCTCGGGCGAGGCTGAACAGGCGATGGAGAAGGGCTGCCAACTTGCCGACAGTTGCCAGCAGAAGGCCACCGCGACCGGCAATATACTCCAGCAGATCAACAACATGTTGCAGCAGGTGGCTTCCGGCAGTAGCCAGATTGCCCAGGCGGTGCAGGAGCAGTCCCACGTTACCGCCGAGATCAACCGCAACGTGCTCAGCATCAAGACCCTGGCCGATGACTCCAGCGTCGGCAGCCAGCATGCCGTGCACGGCATCACCCAGCTGGTAAACCAGTTAAGCGATCTCGACCGGCTGGTACGCCAGTTCCAGAAAGGGGCTCCGGCAAGCCAGAGCCGCTACGAAGTGGCCACCACCCGCGCCGTACCGGTACGCCAAGCCAGATAAAGACAAGCAATCACCGCAGAAAAACCACATGGGCCCTTGGGCCCATGTGGTTTTTTAATGTCTGCCGACAAGAGGGCGGCACTCTCGCTTTCACCTTCCAATCTCACTCTGCGCGGATAGGCTGCTGCAGTGGTGCGGTGGTGCGGTGGTGTAGTTATATCACCGTCCGTTATTTATTAATTTATTGATCTTGCTCAGAAAAATTCCCGCTTGCGCTTTTCACCCCAGCCCCGTTCGGTAACATAGCCGCTTGGCAACCTCTCGCAGGAGTCAGCCATGAACCAAGTCAGTGCCAAATCGCAGGTAAAAGCAGCAAGCTGGAGGCTGAAATTCAGGGGCGGTAGCGTTGCTTGATGAAACGGATAAGCTCGTGATGGAGTCATATATCTCCTCGATATTTCAACATTCATGTTCTGATTGTTAATTAATAAGGAAGGATACAATAATGGCTATTAATAATGAAAAAGATTTAGGAAAAGCTCTTAACGAAGATCAAGATACCATTGAGATAGAAGGCAGCTTAAGAGATAAAGTAATAAAAATTAAAGCAACTGGTAAGGTTGCATGGGTTATTGCAATCGGAGCCATAGGAGTTGCTGTGGTTGCGATTCTTTACCCCGTACCAGAACCGGCAACTCAAGCAAGCGCAAAAGGTATCGCCGCATTAACAGGAGGAGCTGCCGTCGGGATCTTAGGTGCTGGAACAGCTATGAGCGCGATAGCTATCTCTGTTGCATCTGGAGGTGTCGCAGCGCTTAACAAACTCAGGAGTTATAAAATAATTAGCAATTCAGGTGACAAGCTCGTTCTAAAGAAAAGCTAAAAATAGTATCACTAGGCAGTAAATCACCATAGCTTTGCTTTGGAGTTATGCAACTAGTTTAATTACTCATCATCAGCAAGAATCATTTAATGCCAAAAAATAAAATTTCCAGCGATCCTGGATTTCACTATGACATATGGAAAGGGCCATCATTAGAATATGAAAAAAGCCATAAATCAATCTTTTATGTTGAAAACCATAATACTTCATGTGGGTATTCTGAACTTGCTATCGACTTTGGTATGGCCGCTGATGAATTAATTGAACAATACCGTATTTCAGGGATTGTAAATTGGATCGCACCAGTTGCTCACATATCGAGACAAGTAATTGAGCTACATTTAAAAGCATTAATGCATTCAATAAATACTTTTGACAAAAACTTTGATGCTGCACCTCTTAATAGCCATGATCTTGAAAAAATATGGTTAGCTTGCAGAGATTGGCTCATCAGTTATGGTTACAAAATTAATAATGATGCTCGCCTTGAAATGACAAACAATATTATTACTGCATATCATGAAATTGACCCTTCCGGAGACCTATTTCGTTTTGGCATATCTAGAAAAATCGCGTTCAATAAGCAGAAGAGCTATGACCGTGTAGGTATATTTTTAGAAAATTTTGAAAAGGAGTTCAAATCGGCACAATGCCTTCTTCGTCACTGGGAGGCAGTAGTATTTAGAGAGTGTGTCAAAATTGAAATGGGCTGGGAGAATGACCCATATTTTGATCCAGACAACTTCCCAAGAAACTCGTAATTCCCACATTGTTGCATCTAAAATTTTAATACTAAGGGGCGGTCACGTGGTTGTGGTAGGTTGGCTCAGAGCGTAGCGAAGCCCAACAGACGAGCATGAGCACCGCAACCAGAGTGGAATAAACACGGGTTGGAGCATTCGGTAAACAGATGTGCAGATACGTTTTGCGGTAAATGTTGGGCTTTACTTCGTTCAGCACCAACCTACGATTTTTAGCAAAATATACGAGATAATGGTTAAATTAAAATATGAGTCTGGATAGAAAGCTTATTGAGTTTCGGAAAAAGATAAAATCCCATCAAAGTATGGTGATAAACTCTATTACTGAAGAGCATTCAGTAAATATCTGTATATTTTGTGGCGAAATGCATAACTTGACTAAAGAGCATGTCATTCCACAATGGGTTTATGAACGCTGTACAAAAAGAACTTTTATCACAACAACCAATAGAAATGCGCAGACATATAATAAAACTACCGTTCCCGCATGCCCAGATTGCAACAATAGTATTCTTGGCGAATTAGAAAGATACCTTACTCATAAATTTAGTGAAATTGATCTGCGCTATGAATACTTCACGAATGATGAGTTAGATAAAATAATTCTATGGCTAGAAATTATTGAATACAAATTTCACATACTTGATCTTCGTAGAAATTTAAATAAAGTTCAAGGTGCGGACTATATTCCTTATATTGGTAAAATGCCTATCGCCATGTTTCAAGGCCCAATAAATCAGAGTCCATCAAAAGTATTTTCTAACCTCCGAAATGCTCTAAAAACACTTACAATTAAATCGAAATTACAAAAACATAACTCACTGTGTGTTTTGCGTACAAAAAATCCAGATTTTTATTTCTTCCATTCAACTAACAATTACATTTTTATAGAGTTAGCTCAGTACAACATCGCCTTTTTTTATTTCTATAAACAAAAGTTCGCAACTGCTGCAGAGGCGACTGCGCTAGCACAAGAGATCGTAAAAAAAGAGTATTCAGCAACAAACATAATAAATAATTAGTTTGGTAGCGCACACCGCTCCACAATTAAAAGTTAAAGCAATAAAAAGGAGAGAGCATGGGTTTATTTGGCTTAAGTGGTCCCGAAGAAAGTTCGGCCCTTATAGAAGGGTGCTATACGCTTCAAGAAATACCAGGTAGGAAAATTACAAAGTCACTTGGTTTGATTGAATATACAAAAAAAGGAATCGCCGGAGATATCCCAAAAATAAGTGATGAAATATTTCGCAGCTTATTCTCTGCCGCTAAAGAGAAGGGAGCCAATGCTGTAGTAAATGTACGTCTTGTTTCCGGCTCTTATCACGCGCAAGGCTCGCAGTGGGAAGTCACATATGTGGTAGCTTATGGTGATGCTGTGATTGCAGAATGAAAAATGCTCTAACAATGCGCTTTTGTATGACGATTCACCACGATGCGGCTTGCGCCACACTGCTTAAACGTTAGCCCGTAGGTTCGAATAGCGCAGCGTATTCGGACAATCGCGAATAACCCCGCCGAAATATAAGCAGGGATCGGAAGATCCCTTTGTGGGGTTGCTATCGACCGCCTTGGGGTGGCTCAAGACTCGCCGGTGCCACTATAAGCTGGATTAATGGGTTTTCCGACAATCCCCCAACTTTTGCTTATAGTGGCTGCTGCCAGCCCAGCAGCGCCTGTGGTAGCCAAGTGGCAGACCACTGGGCGCTTGTTATAGGTTCTTCCGATCCAATTACAGATAGTTCCCCTGCCGCAGGGCGGTCAGCAACTCATCCACTAACACTTCCACCGGTTTACCGGCATTAAGCAGATGAATTTCCGGCTGCTCCGGCGCCTCGTAAGCGGAGTCGATTCCGGTAAAGTTACGAATCTCCCCTGCCCTAGCCTTCTTGTAGAGCCCCTTGGGATCGCGCTCTTCACAGATGGCGAGCGGCGCATCGACAAAGACTTCGACAAACTCCCCTTTGCCCAAGAGGCTGCGCACCAGCGCCCGCTCGGCACGAAACGGCGAGATAAAGGCGGTAAGCACGATCAGACCCGCATCCACCATCAGTTTCGCCACTTCGCCGACCCGACGGATATTCTCCTGCCGCGCAGCATCATCGAAACCGAGATCGCCGCACAGGCCGTGCCGCACATTGTCCCCATCCAGCAGATAGGTGTGCTTGCCTTGTGCCGCCAGCGCCTGCTCCAGCGCCCCCGCCAGGGTCGATTTGCCCGCCCCGGAGAGCCCGGTAAACCAGATCACCAGTGGCTTTTGCCCTTTAAGCTCGGCCCGGCTCTGTTTGTCCACGGCATGCTTGTGCCACACGATATTGCTCATCCAACACTCCTTGATTGGCGCTCACGCCTCAAAACTTAAACTGTCCGGCACCACGGGGAGCCGCTTCGGACTATCAGCCGCCAACGTGCTGATGCCATGGTATTGCTCACCCAACACGCCTTGATTGGCGCTCACGCCTTAAAACGGAAACAGCAGGGGCACCATCACAATCACCCCGAGGCTATAGGCCAGCGAGACCGGCAGGGCCAGCTTGAGGTAGTCCGGCATCTTGTAGTTGCCCGCGGCATAGACCATCAGGTTGGTCTGGTAGCCGTAGGGCAGGATAAAGCTGGAGCTCGCCCCGAACAGCACCGCCAGAATAAACGGCATGGTCGAGACATCCATGCTGAGCGCCAGCTGGTAACCCATGGGGAAGGCCAGCGCGGCGGCGGCGTTATTGCTCATCAGCTCGGTCAGCACCAACGTAAACACATAGATACCGATAAAGGCGATGATGGGGCTGGCACCGTTGAACTCCCCCATCAGCCAGTCGGCGATAAGCTTGGCCAGCCCGCTTTTTTCCAGCTGATCGGCAATGGCGAGCGCCCCACCCACCACCAGCCAGATATCCAGCGGAAAGCGGCGGCGGATCTCGTCCAGGGTCAGAATGCGGGTGAGCAGCAGCGCCACCAGCATCAGCAGCAAACCCTTGAACAGCGGCACCAGATCGAATACCGAGAGCGCCAACACCCCGAGAAACCCCAGCACCACGGCGGCGCTGCGCTTGCCATCGAGGCGGGTGGAGGCTTCCAGCCCGCTCACCACCACAAACTCCCGCCCCAGCGACTTGTTGCGGGCAAACTGGGGACCGGGGGCCAGCAGCAGGGTATCACCGGCGTGCAGCTCAATCTGGCCGAGGCCACCGGTGAGCTGGGTTTCGCCGCGGCGCACCGCCAGTACCACCGCATCGAAGTGGGTACGAAATTCGGCATCCTTGATGGTCTGACCCACCAGCCGCGAGCTGTGGCTGACGATCACCTCCACCAGATGCTGGCCATTGAGGCGGTGCTGGCCGTAGAGATCCAGCCCCTTCATCTCCTGCAATACGCCGACGCTCTCCACATCGCCGCAAAAGAGCAGCACGTCCCCTTCGTGCAGCTCGTGTTCCGGCTGCACCGGGCAGATCACCTGATCGCCGCGAATGATTTCCGCCAGATAGAGGCTTTTCAGGCTGCGCAGGCCGTTCTCCTTGACGCTGCGCCCCGCCAGCGGCGAACCGGCGCCCACCTTGGCTTCGAGAAAGTAGCCGGATTCGCGGCTCATCTCGGTATCCTGCTCCGGCAGGTGACGGGCAAACAGCAGCACGGCCACCAGACCGGTCAGCAGGGTGCCCGCCCCCACCATAAAGAAGTCGAACATGCCGAGCGGCGGTGCCCCCATCTTGATGAGGAAGCTGTTGACGATCAGGTTGGTGGAGGTGCCGATCAGGGTCAGCACCCCGCCAAAGGTGGCCGCGAAGCACATGGGCAGCAGCAGCCGCGACGGCGCGTGGTTGGGGTTGCGTTTGACCGCTCCCAGCATGGAGGCCACCACGGCGGTGTTATTGACGAAGGCCGACAGGAAGGCGGTGGAGAACCACACCTTCACCAGCACCTTGTTGAATGAACCCGTGCCCACCAGATTGGCGAACCAGCTCATGATGCGGGTCTTCTCCACCGCCAGCGACACCAGCAGCAACAGCACCAGCGTCAACAGAGCACTGTTGGTGTAGCCCGCCACCACGGCATTGATATCCGCCAGCCCGCTCAGGTAGGTGATGAGCACGGCGCCCGAGAAGAGCAGCGCCGGGCGGAGTTTGCCCTGGATCAGCAGGGCCACGAGAGCAGCCAGCAGACCCAGCACCAGGAATTGTTGCCAGGTCATGGGCTTACTCCTTGCTTGTGTCGTTACCGATGGCAAGGGCTTGCCAGTGCGGGAAGTGCTTGCGCACCAAGGCGTTGAGCTCGATTTCGAACTCGCTGTAGTGCCCTTTTACCGCTTTGGCGGCCAAGCCTTCCACTATCATGCCGGCGCCGACGGTGACATTGGTCAGCCGGTCGATCAGGATAAAGCTGCCGGTATCGCGGATCTCCTGATACGGGTCGAACGCCACCGGATCGGTGAGGCTCAGCTCGCACAGGCCGATCTCGTTGAGCTTGAGCTCGCTCGCAGGCAACTCGTCCAGCTTGTTGATCTCGATGCGATGGCGGATGGCCTCCACCTGACCGCGACTCTTCTTGGTGGCCAGTTTGACGTCGTAGACCCGACCCGGTTGCAGGGACTCCTCCCCCATCCAGACGATATGGGCCAGCACATTCTGGGTCACTTGCGGCTGCTTGGCAGCATCCACCAGCAGGTCGCCGCGGCTGATGTCGATCTCGTCGGCGAAGGTGACTGTGATGGCCTGACCCGGCAGGGCGTACTCCAGATCTCCGTCGAAGGTGACGATGCGGGTGACTGTGCTCTCCTTGCCCGACGGCAGCACCGCAAGCCGGTCGCCCACCCGCAGGATGCCGGAGGCGAGCGTACCCGCGAAGCCGCGAAAATCGAGGTTGGGGCGGTTCACATACTGCACCGGCAGGCGCACCGGATGACGCTCCAGCTCGCGCTCAACCTCGGCAGACTCCAGCAGAGCAAGCAGAGTTTCGCCCTGATACCAAGCCAGCTTGTCGCTCTGGTTGACCACGTTGTCACCGTCCAGCGCCGAAACCGGCACGATATGGATGGTGTCGACGCTGAGCTTTTTGGCGAACTCGCGGTAATCGGCGCTGATGCGCTCGAACACCTCTTGGCTGAACTCCACCAGATCCATCTTGTTGACCGCCACCACGAACTGCTTTATGCCGAGCAGGCTCGCGATAAAGCTGTGGCGGCGGGTCTGATCCAGCACCCCTTTGCGGGCGTCGATCAGAATGATGGCCAGATCGCAGGTGGAAGCGCCGGTGGCCATGTTGCGGGTGTACTGCTCGTGGCCTGGGGTATCCGAGATGATAAATTTGCGCTTGGCAGTGGAGAAGTAGCGGTAGGCCACGTCGATGGTGATGCCCTGCTCGCGCTCCGCCTGCAGGCCATCCACCAGCAGTGCCAGGTCCAGCTTCTCGCCGGTGGTGCCGAGCTTCTGGCTGTCGGACTCCAGCGCTTTGAGCTGATCTTCATAAATCTGCTGGGAGTCGTGCAGCAGGCGACCGATAAGGGTGCTCTTGCCGTCATCCACGCTGCCGCAGGTGAGAAAACGCAGCAGACTCTTGTGCTGCTGGGCGTGCAGATAGGCTTCAATGCCCTGTTCGGTGATGGCGGTCTGAATATGGCTGTTCATGCTGACGACTCCTTAGAAATATCCCTGACGCTTCTTCTGCTCCATGGAGCCGGCCTGATCGTGGTCAATCAGCCGCCCTTGCCGCTCGCTCGAGGTGGTGAGCAGCATCTCTTCAATAATTTCCGGCAAGGTGGTGGCATCGGATTCGATGGCCCCGGTGAGCGGGTAGCAGCCGAGGGTACGGAAACGCACCAGCTCCTGCTTCACCTCATCCTCGGCGGTCAGCGGCATGCGCTCGTCATCCACCATGATCTTGATGCCGTTGCGCTCCACCACCGGACGGTAAGCGGCGAAGTAGAGCGGCACTATGTCGATGTTCTCGAGATAGATGTATTGCCAGATATCCAGCTCGGTCCAGTTGGAGAGCGGGAACACCCGGATGCTCTCTCCCTTGTTGACCTGGCTGTTGTAGACCCGCCACAGCTCCGGACGCTGGTTCTTCGGATCCCAGCGGTGGGACTTGTCACGGAAGGAGTAGACCCGCTCCTTGGCGCGGGACTTCTCCTCGTCGCGGCGGGCGCCACCGAAGGCGGCGTCGAAGCCATATTTGTTGAGCGCCTGCTTGAGCCCCTCGGTCTTCATGATGTCGGTGTGCTTGCCACTGCCGTGCACGAAGGGGTTGATGCCCATGGCGAGCCCTTCCGGGTTCTTGTGGACGATGAGATCCAGCCCGTATTTTTTGGCGGTCTCGTCGCGGAAGGTGATCATCTCCTTGAACTTCCAGTCGGTGTCGACGTGGAGCAAGGGGAACGGGATCTTGCCCGGATAGAAGGCCTTGCGGGCCAGGTGCAGCATGACGGAGGAGTCCTTGCCGATGGAGTACATCATCACCGGGTTTTCAAATTCGGCAGCCACCTCGCGGATGATATGGATGCTCTCGGCTTCCAGCTGCTGCAGATGTGTCAATCTTTCACGAGAGACACCTGCATGACTGCTCTCCGCGTTCGGCTGCTGCAAGTGGGTCAATCTTTCACGGTCCATGTTGGTCCTCGGGTCATTGCTTATGCGCCTGCTCGGGGCGCTGGGTGGTTCAGTGCGCGGCAGCACCGGCAGCCGCATCAAATATCTCTTTCCGGGTCAGGCCAGCTGCACCAGCTTGAGGTCGCAGCCATCGAGATCCGGGTTAGCGCGCTGCTGCTCGCCGCCCAGCTCTCCAAACCAGGCGAGCCGCTCACGCAGGGCAACCACTTCGCCGATGACGATAAGCGACGGGCTCACCGCCTGTTTGGCCAGCTCAGCCAAGTCGGCCAGCGTGCCGGTCAGCACCCGCTGGCGGGATGTGGTGCCGCGCTCGATGATGGCGATGGGGGTGGCTTGGCTTCGGCCGTGATCCACCAACTGCTGCTGGATATGCTCGGAGCGCATCAGCCCCATGTAGATGACAAGGGTCTGACTGGTGGCGGCGAGCTGCTGCCAGTCGGGCTCCTTGCCCTCTTTCTGGCAATGGCCAGTGATAAAGACGGCGCTCTGGGCATAATCACGGTGAGTGAGCGGAATACCTGCATAGGCAGTAGCACCGGCAGCAGCCGTGATGCCGGGCACCACCGAGAAGGGGATGCCTTCATCGGCCAGCACTTCCAGCTCCTCACCACCCCGGCCAAACATAAAGGGATCGCCCCCTTTCAGCCGCACTACCCGATTGCCCGCCTTGGCGTATTCCACCAGCAGGCGATTGGTCTCCTCCTGCGGCACGCTGTGGGCGCCCGCCTTCTTGCCGACCGACACCAGAGTGGCGTCGCGGCGCACCAGATCGAGGATTTCGGCGGAGACCAGCTGGTCGTAGAGCACCACTTCGGCCTGTTGAATCTGTTGCAGCGCCTTGAGGGTCAAGAGGCCCGGATCGCCGGGGCCCGCACCGACCAGCACCACCTCGCCCACTTCGCTTTTCGCCTGATCGAGGCCATCGCTCAGCCACTGCTCGGCACCGTGCCAATCCTCTTTTTCAATCAGGCTGGCGAGGGTGTTGGAGGCAAAGGCGCGCTCCCAGAAGCGGCGGCGATCGGAAATGGAAGAGAGCACCCGCTTGGCCTTGTCACGGACCCGGCCGGAGAGCTCGGTCAGCCCGCCGAGATGGCGCGGCAGCAGGCTCTCCAGCCGCTCGCGCAGCAGGCGCACCAGCACCGGCGCCTTGCCACCGCTGGAGACCGCCACAATCAGCGGCGAGCGATCGATGATCGAGGGGAAGATAAAACTGGAGCGCTTGGGGTCATCCACCACGTTGACGAATAGACCCAGCTGGTTGGCACTCTGATAGACGAGGGCGTTGACTTCGAGGTTGTCGGTAGCTGCCACGACCAGGATCTGGCCTGCCAGATGGGCCGGGGTGAAGCGCTCGGCCAGATGGGTGAAACGACCGGCAAATTCCAAAAATTCCGGTTCAATCTCCGGGGAGACCAGGGTCAGCCGGGCACCGGCTGCCAGCAGCAGGCGCGCCTTGCGCAGGGCAACCTCGCCCCCACCCACCAGCAGTACCGGGCGGCCTTCCAACTTGGCAAACATAGGTAAATAATCCATTTCGGCCCATCCCTCGGAACACGACTAATATGGGGCGACTATAGGCAGGGCAGCTTATCCCTCAAAATAATAAAAAATGCTTTTTAATGCGTTTTGGTAATTAGCAAAACCGATTCATGACAAAGGCGTACGAAGTCACTTGTGGTACCTGACGCCAGACCATAGGCTAGGGACTGTGTTTCATAAGGAGCTAAATGATGAATGAATCATTGATTGTGCTAGGGATTTTCGTGTTCCTGGTGCTCGCCACCCTGAGCGCGGGCATCAAGATCGTGCCCCAGGGCTACAATTGGACGGTGGAGCGCTTCGGCCGCTACACCCGCACCCTGACCCCGGGCCTCAACCTGCTGATCCCCTACGTGGATCGGGTCGGCCACAAGATCATCATGATGGAGCAGGTGCTGGATATCCCGGCACAAGAGGTGATCTCCCGCGACAACGCCAACGTCACCATCGACGCCATCAGCTTTGTGCAGGTGGTGGATGCCCGCAAAGCGGGTTACGAGGTCAACGATCTCACCAGCGCCATCCGCAATCTCACCATGACCAACATGCGCACCGTGCTCGGCGCCATGGAGCTGGACGAGATGCTCTCCCAGCGCGATACCATCAACGAGAAGCTGCTGCGCACCATGGATGCCGCCACCGCCCCCTGGGGTATCAAGGTAACCCGCATCGAGATTAAAGATGTGCGCCCGCCGCTGGCACTGGTCGAGGCGATGAACGCCCAGATGAAGGCCGAGCGCCAGAAACGGGCCGAGGTACTGGAAGCCGAAGGGGTGCGCCAGTCCAAAATCCTGAAAGCGGAAGGCGAAAAGCAGTCCCAGATCCTCAAAGCCGAAGGTGAGCGTCAGGCCGCCTTCCTCGCCGCCGAAGCGCGGGAGCGGGCTGCTGAGGCGGAAGCCAAGGCGACCCACATGGTTTCCCAGGCGATTGCGGATGGAGACCTGCAAGCCATCAACTACTTCGTGGCTCAGAAATATACCGAGGCACTGGCCCGCATCGGTGAAGGCCCCAACAGCAAGATCATCATGATGCCGCTGGAAGCGGGCAGCCTGATTGGCTCGGTGGCTGGCATGGCCGAGCTGTTCAACAAAGATGGCAAGGGCAGCAAGTCATGACTGCCCTGTTAGAGGGGCTGACCCACTGGCACTGGCTGGGGCTCGGCTTTATTCTGCTGGCCATCGAGGTGCTCGGCTCGGTGGGCTTTTTGCTCTGGACCGGCATCGCCGCGCTGGAAGTGGGGCTACTGCTGCTGATCTGGCCCTTTGGCTGGCAGGCGCAGTTGCTGCTGTTTGCGGTGCAATCCCTGCTCACCACCTGGGCCTGGTGGCGCTGGCAGCACCAGCGTGACAACTCGGGTCAGGATGCCGCCAGCACCATCAACGAGCGGATGCAGAGCTATATGGGCCGCGAGCTGACCCTGCTGGATGATGTCGCCCAAGGCACCAGTCGGGTACATCTGGACGACACGGTCTGGACGGTGCGCTGTGACGAGTCGCTGCCAGCGGGCAGCAAAGTCAGGGTGGTCGGGGCCGACTCCCACATCCTGCTGGTTGAACCCCGCAACTGACGCAACTCTGCCGTCGAGTCATAAAAAAGCCCGCGATCGCTAGCGGGCTTTTGTCTCTCTGGCAACGACTCAGGTACGCAGCCGATCGAGCTGACTGGCCAGCGCCGTGGCCGCTTGCTCCAGCGCCTCGCTCAGTTGATGGCTGGAGCTGGCCTCCTGCCCAATCACGTTGGCGGTATCACCAATCCGCATCAAATTCTTGTTGATATCGTCACTGACGGCGCTCTGCTGCTCGGCGGCGGTGGCGACCTGACTGATGTGGTCGTGGATCTGCTGGATCTGGGCCACCACCCGATTGAGCGCCTCGAACGCCTGCTCGGTGCCCTGCACCGTGGTGGTGGAGCGCTCGATGCCGGTATTCATCAGACGCTGACTGCTGCTCACCTCGGTCTGCAGGCTACCAATCAGCTGGCCGATCTCGTCGGTCGATTCACGAGTCTTGTTGGCCAGCGCCCGCACCTCGTCTGCCACCACTGCAAAGCCGCGGCCCATATCACCTGCCCGTGCTGCCTCGATGGCGGCGTTGAGGGCCAGCAGATTGGTCTGCTCGGCAATGGCGCGGATCACATCGAGGATCCGGCTGATATTGGTGCTGCGCTGGGCCACCAGCGCCACCGCCTTGTCCGCCTCATGCATATCGCCGACCAGTGTATGGATCTCGTTGCGGGCATTGCTGAGGGTCTGCTGGGCGGTATTGATGTGGTGGGTCGCCGCTTCCGACTCCTGCGCCGCCTGCTCGGCATAACCCGCCACGCTGACAGCCGTGGTGCTCATCTGATGCATGGCGCTTACCACGCTCTCCAGCTCCAGATTCTGCTCATCCAGACTACTGCGCATGGTGTCGGCGGTATGTTTCATCTCCCGCGCCTGCTGGTAGACCTGCTGACCAATCCCCTTGCTCATTTGCACCATGCCCCGCAACTTGCCGAGGAAGGCATTGAGCTGGGAACCCAGATCGATCAGCTCCTGATGGGTGTCGATCTCCATCTGCTGGGTCAGGTCACCCTCGTTGCTGGAGAGATGGCCCACATGGCGGCTGATAAGAGAAAGTGGCGCAGTGATGGTCTGGATAAACCAGACCAGCAGCCCCAGCACCAGCAGGGTGATACCGCCCATGGCGATGATCTGCTGCCGCTGGGCATCCACCAGCAGGGTGCCCAGTTCATTGCTGATGGCGTGCGCCTTGCTCAGCGCCAGCGCCTTGGGCACCTTGATCATCAACCACCACTGGGTATTGGCTGCCTCAACCCGGATGGGCTGATGAAGAATAAAGTCACTGTCGCTGCTGACCGGCTGACCGTCAGGCAGGGTCAGGCCCACCTCCTTGAGTGGACGGCCCAGCTTGTCGGCATAGCGGTTGCTGCCCACAATCAGCCCCATCTTGCTGACCAGAGTCACATCCGCCTTGTTGTCATAGAGGCTCTTGCCAAGGTTTTCAGCCAGTTGCTGGAAGATGGGCAGGTTCATATCCACCCCGGCCAGCCCGACAAACTTGCCGTCACGCAGCACGGGTACCGTCAAACTGGTCATCAGCATCTTGTTGCCCGGGCTGATTTCGTAGAGGTAGGGCTCCATCAGGCAGGGCTGGCGGGTATCGCGACCACAGAGATACCACTCGCTGTTGCGAATGCCGAACTCGTTGAGGGAGGTATCAAACTTGGCCTCGCTGGCAGCGGCGTCCACCGCTTGCTGAGCGACGGCCCCTCCCTGATCCTTGGTGAAATAGACCTCCAGACTCCCCTTGCCTGCCACCGAGTGGCTGGCCCCGCCCAGCCAGTTGCCATCCTCGCCATCATAGCCATCCGGTTCAAACTGGGCGTAGATGGAGCTGATCCCGCTCGCCTGCTGCAGGCTGCTGCCGAGCAGAGACTCCACTTGGGGTCGCGACAAGCGCAGTTCCGGTTTGGCCATACCGGCTTCAATCTGGGCGGTCACGGTCAGGGGGATCTGATAGGAGTTCTGCATCAGCGAGGCAATCTGGATGGCATAGCGTTCTGCCTGATACTGCAGGCTGCGGGAGACCTCCTCTTCCAATGCATCGCTGGTCTGGGTCATCACCATGTTGCGAAGGGAGCTGAAAGAGGCCGATTGCAACAGGGTCATGGCTAGCCCGGTCAGCAGAAATAGCCCCATGGTAAGGCACAACAACTTGAACTTGAGGGAACGTTGCTTCATGCGACAACTCCTTATGGCAGAATAACAACGAATTACTTGAGTATATTCGCCCACTTGCGCTTCACCCGATTTGTTGATGGGTTTGTGGCAGGCTTCTGGTTATAATTTTTGCCTTCCCGAGCGTTGATGGAACAGTCGCAATGAGCAATGCACTGAGCAGTGTCCCGCCGGTAGTCGCGATGGACTACCCCTTTCCGGCCAAACCTCTTCCCCTGAGTGCCGAGCAGAGAACGACCTTGACCACAGAAATCAAGGCGCTGCTCAAGGAGCGCAAGGCGGTACTGGTCGCCCATTACTACACGGATCCCGAGATCCAGGCGCTGGCTGAAGCCACCGGCGGTTTCGTCGGTGACTCGCTGGAGATGGCCCGCTTTGGCCGCGATCATGAGGCACAAACCCTGATCGTCGCCGGGGTGCGCTTTATGGGGGAAACCTCCAAGATCCTGAGCCCCCACAAGCGGGTGCTGATGCCGACGCTGGAGGCCGAATGCTCGCTTGATCTGGGCTGCCCCATCGAGCAGTTCTCCGCGTTCTGCGATGCCAACCCGGATCATACCGTGGTGGTCTACGCCAATACCTCGGCTGCGGTCAAAGCACGGGCTGACTGGGTCGTTACCTCCAGCATCGCGCTCGAGATCGTCGAACACCTCGATAGCCTGGGTCACAAGATCATTTGGGGCCCGGATCGCCATCTGGGTGCCTATATCGAGAAGAAGACCGGCGCCCAGATGCTGCGCTGGCAGGGCCACTGCATCGTCCACGACGAGTTCAAAGCCCGCGCCCTGCGCGAGCTTAAAGAGCAGAATCCGGACGCCGCCGTGCTGGTTCATCCGGAATCCCCCGCCTCGGTGATCGAGCTAGCCGATGCGGTGGGATCCACCAGTCAGCTGATCAAAGCAGCCAAGGAGCTGCCCCAGCAGAAGCTGATCGTGGCGACCGATCGGGGCATCTTCTACAAGATGCAGCAGGCTTGTCCGGAGAAAGAGATGGTGGAAGCCCCGACCGGTGGCGATGGCGCTACCTGCCGCAGCTGCGCCCATTGCCCCTGGATGGCGATGAACGGTCTGGTGGCGATCAAGGAGGCCCTCACCGATGGTGCCGAACGCCACGAGATCCATGTCGATGAAGCGCTGCGGGTAAAGGCCCTCATTCCGCTCGACCGGATGCTCAATTTCGCCGCCGAACTCAAGCTCAAGACTCAGGGCAACGCCTGATTGCCGCCGTCACCAGATGCAAAGAGGGCTCCCGCGGGAGCCCTCTTTATTTATCTGAACCTAATCCAACTCAGATGATTACGGTGGAGAGGCTGTGCTCTTCATCCGGCGCAACGGTCACACCCGCCTCGCCAGCGATGGCTGCTTCGACGCAGAGCATGGTGCGATAGCCATCGTCGCTCATGTCGGCCATGGCGGTGGCCCCTTCCAGCCAGGGGGTCCAGACCACCACGCTGTCGTGGTTGCCACTGACAACCCGGATCTCGCGCTCACCATCCTGCACGCTCACCAGCGCCTCTGGCTGCCAGTAGACCCGATCCAGCGGCCCGCTCAGGGTCAATGCACCCTGCTGCTTGGCATCCTGTCCGGTCAGCTTGTCGGCATAGGGCTCGCCCAGGCCGGTGACGCTTACCGCCTCTGGTGAGCTGATCTGCAAATAGGTGTGCAGCGCACCGCTATAGGTCAATGGGTGAGCACCTGTGTTGCGAGTGGTCAGCACCAGCGAAAGCTCTTTGCCCACCAGCACGTCCAGTTCCAACTCGAAGGAGTGATCCCACAGGGCACGGGTCGCATCGCTGTCGCGCAGGGAGAGATGAACAAGCGTGCCATCAGCGTGATCTGAGACCCCGTCCAGCATCCAGAGGGTGGTACGGGCAAAACCGTGGGAGGGCTTGCCGCTACCGACGCGGGCGGGCGCCGGGCCAAACCAGGGCCAGCAGATCGGGATACCACCGCGAACAGGCTTGCTGCCATCCAGCACCGCCTTGTCACTCAGCCAGATGGAGGCCGGCTCGCCATGACGCTGATAGCTCAGCACATGGGCGCCAAACAGGCTGATCTCGGCCTTGGCATAGTCGTTATTAATGGTGAGAACCGGCAGACCGGCCGCATTGTTGGCAAGCTTGCAATTGGCTGTCAGGGGACGAATGGATTGCATGTGGACTCCTGTCATCAGGGGAAACCGAAAAACAAAAAGGCGGCCAATGGCCGCCTTTTTCAAGCTACGCGATTGCGCATCCCAAATTACTTGGAGATGTGAGCGATCAGGTCCAGAACTTTGCTGGAGTAGCCCATTTCGTTGTCGTACCAGGATACAACTTTAACGAATTTGTCGTTCAGCTGGATACCAGCCTTGGCGTCGAATACGGAGGTCTGACGCTCACCCAGGAAGTCGGTAGATACAACTTCGTCTTCGGTGTAGCCCAGAACGCCTTTCATAGCGCCTTCGGAAGCAGCTTTCATCGCTTCGCAGATTTCTGCGTAGGTGGCAGCTTTCTTCAGGTTAACGGTCAGGTCAACAACAGACACGTCCGGAGTCGGAACACGGAAAGCCATACCGGTCAGCAGGCCTTTCAGTTCCGGGATAACTACGCCAACAGCTTTGGCTGCACCGGTAGAGGACGGGATGATGTTCTGAGCCGCACCGCGGCCACCGCGCCAGTCTTTGGCAGACGGACCATCTACGGTCTTCTGGGTAGCAGTGGTAGCGTGAACGGTGGTCATCAGGCCAGACTCGATACCGAAGGTATCGTTCAGAACCTTGGCGATCGGGGCCAGGCAGTTGGTGGTGCAGGAAGCGTTGGAAACGATGTCCTGGCCAGCGTAGGTAGAGTCGTTAACACCCATTACGAACATCGGGGTAGCGTCTTTGGACGGGCCAGTCAGAACAACTTTCTTGGCACCAGCAGCGATGTGCTTACGAGCAGTCTCGTCGGTCAGGAACAGACCGGTAGCTTCAGCAACAACGTCAACACCGATTTCGCCCCACTTCAGGTTGGCCGGGTCACGCTCAGCGGTAACACGTACGGTTTTGCCGTTTACAACCAGGTTGCCGTCTTTAACTTCAACGGTACCGTTGAAACGACCGTGAGTTGAATCGTACTTCAGCATGTAAGCCATGTAGTCAACATCGATCAGGTCGTTGATACCAACAACTTCGATGTCTGCACGCTCGCAAGCCAGACGGAATACGAAACGACCGATACGGCCAAAACCGTTAATACCTACTTTGATAGTCATATTTAGTTACCTAACTGTTCAGTAGTCAAAGAAAATTCCGCTTGTAAATTTACTAGAACTCTCCGGTGAGTCAACCAACATTCTGTCTGAAATTGCGCTATATCATGAAAAACTGTGAAATTAATTTTCTGTTTATGTAACTGATTACCACGTTTTGACGAAAAAAGTGCCAGTTCGTGGCATCGCGCAGATATCAACAATAGTGCCTACTCGGTCACACAACCATTCACAGAGATATGTAAAAATGTGCGCGGTTTAGCATGGCCAAAGAGCCACTGTTCAAGTACCACCCCATAAAAATCAAACAAAATAGTATAGATAGAATCCACAGCGGGAATTCTCAAACTATGACCACCCTGATTGAACAGCTGGCTGCCGCAAAAGGTATCGCCAGCGAGTATGTCGATGCCTGGGGCCACCCGGCCCAGGTATCAGAAGATAGCAAGGCCGCCATGCTGGGCGCCATGGGCTACCGCGTCGATGACGAGGCCGCACTGGTGCAGCAGCTGGAAGAGGAGCATCGCCAGCACTGGCTGCGGGCGCTGGATCCTGTGATGGTGGTTCGCACCGGCGACGCCGTTACCCTTGAGGTTCGCCTCCCCATCGAATTCGTCAACGACGCCCTCACCTGGCAGCTCCAGCAGGAGCAGGGTGCAGTGCTGTCCGGTCAATTCACCCCCATCGAGGGTGAGCTGGTCGGCGTGGCCGAATTTGAAGAGATGGAGTGCCAGGCCTATCGCGTCACTCTGGATATGGCCCCGGAGCTGGGTTATCACCAGCTGGTGTTGCTGGAAGAGGGCAATGACGAGCCGCTGGCTACCATGCGCCTCATCGTTGCCCCCAAGGCCTGCTACAAGCAGGCGCCAATTGCCGATGGCCGCAAGGTATGGGGTCCGAGCGTGCAGCTCTACTGCCTGCGCAGCCGCCACAACTGGGGCATCGGTGATTTCAGCGATCTGGGCCAGCTGGTCGAGAAAGCCGCAGCCTGGGGTGCCCACTTCGTCGGCCTCAACCCTATCCACGCCCTCTATCCGGCCAATCCGGAGAGCGCCAGTCCCTACAGCCCCTCTTCCCGTCGCTGGCTCAACGTGGCCTATATCAATGTGGAAGCGGTGCCCGAATTCCAGCAGAGCGATCGCCTGAAGGCGGAAGTGGCAAGTCCTGCCTTCCAGCAACATCTGGCCGATCTGCGCGCCAAAGAGAACGTCGATTACACCGGCGTGATCCAGACCAAACTCGGCATGCTGCGTCAGGTGTTCGATGAAGCCACCCTGAGCGCAGAGCGTCAGGCCGCCTTTGATGCCTTCGTGGCCGCCGGTGGCGACAGCCTGCAACAGCAGGCAGCATTTGATGCCCTGCAGGCCCACTTCTATGCCAAAGGCGAAAATGCTTGGGGCTGGCCGGTATGGCCGCAGGAGCTGCGCGATTACCACAACCCTGCCGTTGCCGCCTGGATGGCCGCGCACCCGCAAGATGTCAACTTCTACCTCTATCTGCAGTTCCTGGCTGATGAGCAATTGGCGCAAGCCGATGCCCGTGCCAAGGCTGCCGGCATGGTGATGGGTATCTACCGGGATCTGGCGGTGGGCGTCTCCGAAGGTTCCACCGAGATCTGGGCCAACCAGGATCTCTACTGCCCGAAAGCCTCGGTCGGTGCGCCGCCCGATATCCTCGGCCCGCTTGGTCAGAACTGGGGCCTGCCCCCGATGAACCCGAACAAGCTGTTTGAAGCGGCCTACCAGCCGATGGTGGACTTGTTCCGTGCCAACATGCGCTCCTGTGGCGCTCTGCGCATCGACCACGTGATGGCCTTGCTGCGCCTGTGGTGGGTACCGCCCGGAGCGTCCGCCGCCAAGGGCGCCTACATCTATTATCCGGTCAACGATCTGCTGGGCATTCTGGCCCTCGAATCCCACCGCAATCAGTGCCTGCTGATCGGCGAGGATCTGGGCACCGTGCCGGAGGGGATCGACGTGACCCTGAAAGAGAACGGCGTTCACTCCTACAAGGTGTTCTTCTTCGAGCGCTCCAAGGAAGATGGCGGCTTTATCTCCCCGGCGCACTACACCGAGCAGGCGATGTCGGCCCTGACCACTCACGACATGCCAACCCTCAAGGGCTTCTGGCACTGCGATGATCTGGCGCTCGGCCGTCAACTGGGTTTGTATCCGGATGAAGATGTTTTGAAGACTCTGTATGCTGATCGTCACCAGGCCAAACAGCGGATCCTCGACAGCTTGCATGCCCACAAGGTCATCTCTGACAACATCAGTCATGACGTGAATTGGGTCGGCATGAACACCGAACTCAACCACGGTCTGCAGATCCACATGTCCCGCGGCAGCTGCGCCCTGTTCAGTACCCAGCTGGAAGACTGGCTGGAGATGGACAAGCCGGTCAACGTACCGGGCACCAGTTACGAATACCCCAACTGGCGCCGCAAGCTTTCCGCTGATCTGGAAGATATTTTTGCCAATGAGGCACTCAAGGCACTGGCTGGCAAGATGAGCCAAGCCCGTGATGAGGCCAGTCGTTGAGACGCTGTCTCCCACAGCGCTCTCACCTAAATCCACTCCGGCTTCGGCCGGAGTGGATGCTCTGTCATGAAAGGAAATCTCGATGCTCGTTGAACGTTTGGTTGCTGCCCGCTGTTCCGATCCCTTCTCTCACTTAGGCCTGCAGGCCAATCCGGATGGGCCCGGCCTCAAACTGACCGCCTGGTTGCCTGATGCCCTCGAAGTTCGCGTCAAGGATCTCAAGTCGGGCAAAGTCGTTGCCACCCTGGCGCCCACCGATGAATCGGGTCTTTTTGAAACTGTTTTCACCCGCCGCAAAAACGCCTTCCCCTATCAGCTGATCGCCAGCTACCAAGATGCCACCACCGAGGTCATCGACCCCTATCAGTTTCAGGATGCCGCCTGGGCAGGCCTGGCCGAACTGACCGCCCAGCCGGAAAACCTCTATCACACCCTTGGCGCCCAGCTGCGCACCGTGGAGCATCTTGGCCAGCAGGTGGAGGGGGTGCGTTTTGCGGTCTATGCGCCGAGCGCCACCGCCGTGAGCCTCATCGGCGATTTCAACTTCTGGGATGGCCGCCGCCACCCGATGCAGCGCAGCCTGTGCGGTCACTGGGTGCTGTTTGTGCCGGGCCTCAAGGCCGGGGATCGCTACAAGTTCGAGCTCAAGGACCCCATGGGCAACCGGCTGCCCCACAAGAGCGATCCGGTCGGCTTTTACTGCGAGCAGTATCCGTCGTTCGCCTCCGTGGTCTATGACCACGCCCAGTACCAGTGGCATGATGCCGAGTGGATTGCCAGCCAGCACAACGACAAACGCGAGCAGCCGCTCTCCATCTATGAGCTGCATGTCGGCTCCTGGAAGCGCCACCCCAACGGCGACAGCCTGAGCTGGCGCGAGCTGGCAGTGGAGCTGGTCGCCTACGTCAAGGAGATGGAGTACACCCACATCGAGCTGCTGCCGGTCTCCGAGCACCCCTTCAGCGGCTCCTGGGGCTACCAGCCGGTGGGCATGTTCTCCCCCACCAGCCGCTACGGCACCGCCGATGATTTCAAATACTTCGTCGACCAGTGCCACCAGGCAGGCATCGGCATCATTCTGGACTGGGTACCCGCCCACTTCCCGTCCGATGCCCACGGGCTGGCCCGCTTCGATGGCACACCGCTCTACGAGTACGAAGATCCGCGCCGTGGCTGGCACCCGGACTGGAACTCCTACATCTACGACTTCGGCCGCGACACAGTGCGCCAGTTCCTGGTAGCGAGCGCCCTGTTCTGGCTCGACAAGTTCCACATCGACGGCCTGCGGGTGGATGCGGTCGCCTCCATGCTCTATCTGGACTATTCGCGCAACGCCGGTGAGTGGGTGCCGAACGTCGATGGCGGCAACCACAACTACGAGGCGATCAGCCTGCTCAAGTGGACCAACGAGGAGGTCTACGGCAAGTATCCCCACGCCATGACCATAGCCGAAGAGTCCACCGCCTTTGCCGGTGTCTCCCGCCCCACCTTCCTCGGCGGCCTCGGCTTTGGCTTCAAGTGGAATATGGGCTGGATGCACGACACCCTCACCTATATGCAAAAAGAGCCGATCCACCGTCGCTACCACCACAACGACATGACCTTCTCCATGGTTTATCACTATGACGAGAACTTCATCCTGTCGCTCTCCCACGACGAGGTGGTGCACGGCAAGCACTCCATGCTCTACAAGATGCCGGGCGACGAGTGGCAGCAAGCCGCCAACCTACGGGCGTACATGGGCTTCATGTACGCCCACCCGGGCAAGAAGCTCAACTTCATGGGCACCGAAATCGCCCAGAGCAACGAGTGGAACCACGATGCCCAGCTGCCATGGCATCTGCTGCAATATCCCAAGCATGCCGGTCAGCAGCGGCTGATCCACGATCTCAACCACCTCTACCGTCATGAGCCTGCCTTGTATCAGGCCGATTATGAGCAGACCGGCTTCCGCTGGCTGGATCACAACGATGCCGACAACAGCATCTTTGCCTGGCTGCGGGCGGACAAAGAGGGCAAGCAGGCTATTGTGGTGGCTTGCAACTTCACCCCGGTGCCCCGTCTCGAATATCGGATCGGCGTCCCAGCTGCGGGCCACTATCGGGTGGTGCTCAACACCGACAGCGAGTATTACTGGGGCAGTAACTATGATGTAGGTCTGGTGTTCGCTGCCGAGCCGACCCCCTGGCAGGGGATGGCGCACAGCATAGTGCTGGATCTGCCGCCGCTGGCGACCTTGTTTATCAAACAGGAGTCTTGATGCTTGTAATGGAAAAAGGGGTGGGCCACCCGCTGGGGGCCCGCCTTGACGAGAACGGTTGCCACTTCTGCGTCTGGGCCCCCCAGTCGGACAAGGTGGAGCTCTGCCTGTACGACGAGCAGGAGCAGGAGCTGATGCGGCTGGAGTTGCCCGGCCGCCGTGGCCAGTATCGCTTTGGCTACGTGCGCGGTGTAAAGGCCGGTCAGCGCTACGGCTATCGGGTCTATGGCACCCCGCAGGAGGGGATGCTGTTCGATCCGCAAAAACTGCTCATCGACCCCTACGCCAAGGCGCTCAGTCGTCCCACCTACTGGGATGAAGCCCTCTATCAGGGGGACAGTGCCGGGATGATTGCCAAGTCGGTGGTAGTGGATGACAGTTTTGACTGGCAAGGGGTTGGCAAACCCGGGATCAGTCCGGCCCGCACCATTATCTACGAAACCCACGTCAAAGGCTTTACCAAGCAGCACCCGGGGATCCCCAAAGCGCTGCAGGGCACCTACCTTGGCATCAGTCACCCGCTGGTTATCGAACACATGAAGAGTCTCGGCATCACCTCGGTGCAGCTGATGCCGGTGGCCGCCTTCATGTCGGAACCGCGACTGGAGCAGCTGGGACTGACCAACTACTGGGGCTACAACCCCATCGCCTTCTTCGCCCCGGAGCCGCGTTACAGCACCCGAGCCGACGAGGCGGTGACCGAGTTCAAGACCATGGTGCGCGAGCTGCACCGGGCCGGGCTCGAGGTGATCCTGGATGTGGTCTACAACCACACTGCCGCCTCTGGCTTCGACGGCCCTACTCTCTCGTTCAAGGGCTTTGACAACGCCGGTTACTACGCCTTCGAAGCGGGCCCCCACGGCCCGGACTACACCCGTCACGCTAACGTGACCGGCTGTGGCAACAGCGTCAATCTGGATCACCCCAACACCCTGCGGCTGGTGCTCGATGCCCTGCGCTACTGGGTCACCGAGATGCAGGTGGATGGCTTCCGTTTCGATCTGGCGGTGACGCTGGCGCGGGAAGCGGGGGAGTTCGAGCCCATGGGCGCCTTCTTCAAAGCCGTGATGGCCGACCCTGTGCTGTCACAGGTCAAGCTCATCGCCGAACCCTGGGATATCGGCCCCTTCGGCTACCGGCTGGGTCAATTCCCGAGCCAGTGGCAAGAGATCAACGACCGCTACCGCGACACAGTGCGCGCCTTCTGGCGCGGTGATGCGGGCAAGATGGGGGACTTTGCCACCCGCTTGGTGGGGTCGCGGGATATCTTCCCGAAGAACTGGCGATCGCCCCACACCAGCGTCAACTACCTCTGCTATCACGACGGTTTCACTCTGGAGGATCTGGTCTCCTACAACCAGCGCCACAATCAGGCCAATGGTGAGGACAATCGCGATGGCCACGGCAACAACCTCTCCTATAACCACGGGGTAGAGGGACCAACCCTGGATCCGCGGGTCAACAGCCTGCGCCAGCAGCAGAAACGCAATCTGATTGCCACCCTGCTGCTCTCCCAAGGCACTCCCCACTTCCTCGCCGGGGACGAGATGGGCCGCAGCCAGCTTGGCAACAACAACGCCTACTGTCAGGACAACCAGATCAGCTGGGTCAACTGGCAGTGGCGACCGGAGGATGAACGGCTGTTCGCCTTCACCCAGCAGATGATGGCGCTGCGGGCGGAGTCGTGTGTCTTCTCCAACCTGCAACTGAGCGACGACAGCTGGAATGGCACCCCGTCCAGCTGCCATCAGGTCAACTGGTATCACCCGGACGGCCACCAGCTCACCGATCAGGATTGGCACGCCCCCATGGGGCAGGCGTTCGCCATGGATATCGGCATGATCAACTGTGTCGGCGAACGCTGGTACGTGCTGTTCAACGCCAGCGACTATGATATCCAGTTCCGCCTGCCACCGCCGGGGGAAGGGCTGGAGTGGATCCAGACCATCGACACCGCCACCAACGATGGGCTGCCCTTCCTGCCGGATGACATCAAACGGCAGGTGGCAGTCGGCCGGGCCCACTCCCTCAAACTGCTGGAACGGGTAGCGCTGGCCAGCACGGCGGAGGATGCCCAGCCACCGCAGCAGGAAATTCTCCCTGCATCCGGTGAGGAGATGGTTGCCACCTCGATCACAGATACAGGCAAAGCATAAGAGGCATGCTGGAGTCAGCTTTACGGAGCCGCTATGCTGGGCTCCGGTATGGATGGCAAGGAGTCGGTATGAGCAGTAACAATCCGGAAAAGTGGCGCAGCAAACTGACCGCCGAGCAGTTTCACGTCTGCTGGGAGAAGGGCACAGAGCACCCCTACAGCGGCGCCCTGCTCCACAATCGCAAGAGCGGCGACTACCTCTGTGTCTGCTGCAAGAGCGTGCTGTTTCACTCAGGAGCCAAGTTTGATTCCGGCTGCGGCTGGCCCTCGTTCGACAAGGCCATCGAGGGGACGGTGGAGTACACCGAGGACAACAGCCACGGCATGAAGCGGGTGGAGATCACCTGCCGCCAGTGCGGCTCTCACCTCGGTCACGTCTTCCCCGATGGACCGACCGAGACAGGCCAGCGCTACTGCGTCAACAGCCTGAGTCTGGATTTCGATCCCGACGCTTAAGCGGCTGACCCATTGCAATAAAAACGGCGCCTCCATCACGGAGGCGCCGTTTTTTATCGGGATTTCACCGCGTTCACGCCAGCAGGATAGCAGCCATCACCAACAGGGCCGCGATGGCCGGCACCGGCAACTTCAACACCCGCAGCAGATAAAAGCCGATGGCCACCAGCGCCAGATCGGTCGGCGCCAGCACCGCACTCTGCCACACCGGCTGATAGAGGGCCGCCAGCAGCAATCCCACTACGGCAGCATTGATGCCGGTGACGGCCCCCGCCAGACGGGGATGGGCCAGCCACTGTTGCCAGCAGGGGCCCACCGCCCAGAGCAGCAGAAAGCCGGGTGCAAAGAGCGCCAGGGTCGCCAACAGGGCCCCGATCATCGGCATCTCGGGCTGCAGCTGGGCGCCAAGATAGGTGGCAAGGGTAAACATGGGGCCCGGCACCAACTGGGCCAGGCTGTAACCGGTCAGAAACTGCTGCTCGTTGAGAGTGTGGCCCACGCTCTCTTGCAGCAGCGGCAGCACCACATGGCCACCGCCAAACACCAGACTACCGGCGCGATAGAAGTCAGCAACCAGTTGCCCAAGCGGACTACCGAGCAGCGGCAGACTGATAAAAAGGATGCCAAACAGCAGCAGGGTCGGCCAATGAGGCTGACTGCTGGCAGCAGAAGGCAGCTCGGCGGAGGCTGGCACACTACCCGTCCCGCACTGGCTGCGGGCGCAGATCAACGCCGCTCCCGCCAGCATCAACAGTTGAGTCAGCAGACCGGGCTGCCACCAGAGTGCAGCAGCGGTCACCACCATAATCCCCTGGGTCATTCCCGTGGCACAGAACTGACGACTCATGGTGAGCACCGCATCGGCCACCACGATGAGCGCCAACAGCTTGAGGCCATGCAGCGCCGCATCAAGCCACAAATTGCTGCCCAGCTGGCCGATGCCGATCGCGGCCACCAGTAGCAGAAGAAATGAGGGCAGCGTGAAGCCAAGAAAAGCTGAGAGCGCCCCGCCCAGACCGGCGCGATGACGACCGATGGCGAAACCAAGCTGGCTGGAGGCGGGCCCCGGCAGCAGTTGGCACAGCGCCAGCAAGCGAGCAAATTCGGCCTGTGTCAGCCAGCCGAGCCGCTGGACGAAGGTGCGCTGGAAATAGCCGATATGAGCGGCCGGACCACCAAAGCTGATGCATCCCAGCCATAAAAACTGAATAAATACCTGTCCCACGCTCTTCTCCCTCATCCCTCTTCTCCCGATGGATAGGGGATATTATGACAGCGCGATGATCGTTTTATGACAATCAGACTGATTCGGCCGACACCATTGGCACATCACCCGGCAGATAGCAGCGTCCCGCCAGCCAGCAGGCGATGGACTGACGGCTGGCGTCGAAATGGGGCTCGGGCAACTCGCGCGGATCGCACCAGACCCAGCCTTCGCACTTCTCCGGCTCCAGCAGCTGCGGCTCACCATCGGCCTTAGCGTGCAGCGTCACCGAGATATAGTGCAGCCCGCTCTCGCGCAAGGTCTCCAGGTTGTTGGTCACCGCTACCACCTCGGGCCCATGGATCTCAAGTCCCGTCTCCTCGGCCACCTCGCGGATCGCCGCCGACTCGAAGCTCTCCCCCAACTCCAGATGACCACCCGGGATCGACCAGTAGGGGGCATGGCTCCCTTTGCGTTTGCCAAGCAGCACCTGGCCTTGGGCGTTGGTCAGGATGACGCCGACCCCGACGCGGGGATAGAGAGTGGACATGAAAACGCTCCTTCAATCAGGCAGTAAAACGGCCCCACCTTAGGCCCAAGGAGGGCACAGGGCAAGCCCCGGCTGCACGGCACCTGCGCCTGTCGGTGGCTCCTCCCCTTGCCCCTTAACCGGTTATCACTGATGCTGGGGAGTAGAGAGGTCATCCCAATCCTCTCAGTCCCCCATCACCCCGAGGAGTCCGCCATGAAAAAATTGCTCCCCCTGTGCGCCCTGCTGCTCACGGCTTGCCAAACCACGCCGCCCCCCAACTCGCTCGCCATCGATGATGCTGACGCCTGGCAGGCCATTTGCAAAGATGGCACCCGGGTTCGCGCCGTGGTAGCAGAGGGGATCTGTGGGGATCATCGCGGGGTAGCCATGTGGACGAATAAGCCAAGAGCTGAACGGATGGCAGAAGAAGCCGCCAAATAGTGTGATCCAGGCACCATAAAATGACACTGCCGGCCAATTGGCCGGATTTTTTCGCGATCTCGCCAGCACTTTGCCACCTTGTTCATGGTGCGCTCAGTTTTCTGTTCCCATACTGGCCCTACAGTTCCAAAAGAGGAGAGACAAGATGCAAACATCCATCGTCGGGCTCTCCATTCTGTGGGGGCTAGCCAGTTTTGGTGTTCAGGGGGATTTCATCGAGAGCCGTGATTCCGTTGCGCCATCCTGGCAAGCCGAGTCCAGAGTGGAGATGGAAGGTTATCTGATTGAATCGCTTGGCGAAGATCGCTGGCTGTTCGACAACGGCAGCGAGAGCCTGCTGGTATCCCTGCCCGAGGGGCAGTGGGTGCCGACCGGCGAGCGGCTGCGGGTCAGCGGCGAACCGCAGCAGGAGCAGAGCGGCTGGCTGCTGCAGGTGGAAGACATCAGCCAGGTCAGCGTCTGACCACAGCAGTCGCCATTCCCCGTCACCGCGACAGCTAATCCAGACCCGATAACCACTACCGAATAACCAAGAGCGAATAGCAAAAGAGGAGGCCACTGGCCTCCTCTTTCTGTTTCTATAAGCAGTTTGCGCAGCCTTAACCCAGATGGTTGAGCGGCAGCGCCGTCTTGTGCTTGATGCGGCGCAGCACGAAGCTGGAGCGCACACCGGTCACCCCCGGAATATGGGTCAGCTTGTCTAGCAGGAAGTGCTGGTAGTGCTCCATGTCGCGCACCACCACCTTGAGCTGGTAGTCGGCATCGTTACCGGTGATGAGATCACACTCCAGCACTTCGGGCAGTTCGCTGATGGCGCGATCGAAGTTTTCAAACCGCTCCGGCGTATGTCTGTCCATGGAAATGTGAATGTAGGCGGTGAGGGTGAGGCCAAGCTGGCGGGCGTTGAGCAGAGTAACGTGGGTGTCGATGAGACCGGCATCCTCCAGCGCCTTGACCCGGCGGGAGCAGGGGGACGGGGAGAGCCCGACCAGCTCGGCCAGTTCCAGATTGCTGATGCGGCCATTCTCCTGCATCAGCTCGAGAATATGTCTGTCTATGCGATCAAGTTTCAGCATTTACCCTTCCTCGTTGCAATGACTAATCCACTTTTCCTAGATTAAGGGTGAACTATTGCAAAAACAACCGAAATAAGTGGTTACTTTGCAACCACTCACCGGCACGGGAGGGATACTATGGTTACATCTTCCGGTGGCAAAGCAGATACCTGACCGGGTCTCTGCGGTGAAGGACCTTACCGGGTCAAGAGCCCCATCAGCCGTCTTACCTTATCGGGAAACGACGGGCTGGAACGAGAGAACCCCCTCCCCGAAGGCAACAAAGCAGGCATCCCGGCGCCTGCTTTGTTGTTTTTGGGCGTTTGACGAAATCAGAGCGCGGGCGGCGTGATGCGATAGAGGCAGCGATGCGCCCCCTCCAGCAGATATTGCTCCCGCTCCACCGTCGCCGGCGCCAGCAGCTGGCGAAACAGCGCCAGTTCGCTGCGACAGAAACCGCGGCAGGTACGCGCTGCCGCACAGATGGGACAGTGGCTCTCCCACAGCAGCCAGCTGCCATCCTCTTCGCGGCGGATCTCCGCCATGTAGCCCTCGCGAGTACGCAGCTCCTTGAGCGCCGCCAGCCGGCCAGATAAGCCATGGGACCCCAGCGCCTCCTGATAGCGCGCCAACATCTGCTGCTCTCGCTGCAGGATCAGCCGCTCCATCCCCTCCTCGCCAAACAGCTCGCGCACGTTGTCGATCAACTGCACGGTCAGATCGCTATGGCTATCGGGGAAGCGCTGCCAGGCCTGCTCGGTGAGCTGCCACAGACGCACGGGACGACCGCGCCCGCGGGCCTCGTCGCTGAATGTGACCCACCCCTCCTGCTCCAGCGTGAGCAGGTGCTGGCGGGCGCCCATGGAGGTCATCTGCAACTGCTCCCCCAGCGCGGCGGCGCTCTGCGGGCCATGGCTCTTGAGCAGAAACAGGATCTTGTCGGTGCTTGCGTTCATGATCTCATTATGGGGAGCGCCCTTTATTAAATCAACAATTCACTTTACTTAATCCCGTCTATGAATCAGCATAAATAAACAAATAACTTTATTTAATGGGTGCGACATGGAGAAACACGGGCACAAAAATCCCCTCTGGGTGCTGGTCATGACGGTCACGCTGGCAGTTGCAGGCTTCAGTCTCCCCTCCCCGGTGTTGGCACCCTTGCTGCTGGATCCGGCCCACGGCATGCTGACGCCGGAAGCCTCCGACTGGAGCCGCAAGGTGTGGCTGGGGTTCATCATGGGGCTCTATCCCCTGTTCCAGCTGGTGGGCAGTCCCTGGCTTGGTCGCCTCTCCGACCGCTATGGCCGCAAGCCACTGCTGTTGCTCTCGCTGGTGGGGGTACTGGCAGGCTATGCCCTGATGGCACTCGGTATCGCCTGGCGCTCCCTCCCCCTGTTGCTGCTCAGCCGGATTGTGGAGGGGCTGTGCAACGGCAACATCGCCATCGTGCAGGCGATGGCGGCGGATCTCGCCGGCAAGGAGCACAAGGCGCGCAGCTTCGCCTGGATCAACATCGGCATGAATCTGGGCTGGGTCGTGGGGCCGATGATCGGGGGCTACGCCGCGGTGATCTCGGGGGATTACAGTCTGGCCGCCTGGCTGGCGGTAGGAATGACCCTGCTCAACCTGCTGCTGGTGTACTGGTTGATCCCCTATCGTCCGCCGGTGGCGGCCACCCGTCAGACAGCGACCCTCTCCAGCCGCCAGCTGTTGTTGCAACCGGCCCTGCTGCCCTACTTCGCGCTCACCCTGATCAGCTATGGCGCCGTGCAGCTCTATTTCACCTACTTCAATATCTGGCTGGTGGAGCGGCTGGCCTGGGATCCGGCCCAGCTGGCGCAGGCGGCGGTGCTGGTGAGTTTGCCCATGATGGCGGGCTCCTGGCTCGGCTCCCGCATCGCCCGTCACTGGCGCGGCAGCTCCCTCGGGATTGTCGGCCATCTGGTGATGGCGAGCGGCATGCTGCTCTTTATCCTGCCCGTGCACTGGTGGGGACTGGCGCTTACCTTCGTTCCCGCTGGCATCGGCATGAGTCTGGGGGAGCTGGCCACCTCGGTGGCAATCTCCAACCGCAGTCACCCGGAGCAGCAGGGGCAGGCAATGGGGCTCTACCGCGCCCTCGCCGTGGGCAGCGAGATCCTGGCGGTGCTGCTCGGCAGTCTGGTGCTGCTGGCCGGTACCGAGTGGCCCTTCTATCTCGCCACCCTCTGCTCCCTTGCCAGTGCCGCCGGTTTCTATCTGCTGCGTCGCCGTGCCGACCGTCGTCAACAGCTGGCAAGCTGCACCTGAGCCACGAAGGGATCACAGTTCGACGCTTCGGCCGCGGGCAAGACTTGCATCGGGGCGCCGGGTCTGGGACGGTAAGGCTCTTTACGGATTTGTTCGATGCTGGAGGAGCTATGAGTGAGTACAAGGCCATCGCGCTCGATATGGATGGCACCCTGCTGACCCGGGATCACAAGATCTCGTCGGCCACCCGGGCAGCCCTGGCGCAGGCCCGCGCCCACGGCATCAAGGTGCTGCTGGTCACGGGGCGCCACTACATGACGGCGCGTCCCTTCCACCACGAGCTGGCCCTCGATACCCCCCTCATCTGCAGCAACGGCGCCTATCTCTATGAACCGGTG
This sequence comes from Aeromonas sp. s8, assembly GCF_040907785.1. Classification (NCBI taxonomy): domain Bacteria; kingdom Pseudomonadati; phylum Pseudomonadota; class Gammaproteobacteria; order Aeromonadales; family Aeromonadaceae; genus Aeromonas; species Aeromonas sp. s8. The sequence goes on along the minus strand of NZ_JBFOCL010000010.1, from coordinate 6,969 downwards.
CAGAACCGGATCCTCAGCGGCGACCCGCTGGCGGCCGCCCCGCTTACCGAGCTGCTGGCCGCGGTCGAGGCGCAGCAGATGGGGGCCCTGTTCCACCTGAGCGAGGGCATTGGCTACATCGGCTGTGAAGATCATGTCACCCGCATCCGCCACTGGTCGGCCAATCAGCCGGACCACCTCAAGATCGCCCTCCACCCGGTCGAGGAGCTGGCAGGCTGGCTCGATAAACCGGTCTGGAAGCTGGAGCTGTTCAATCAGGATCCGGCACGCCTGCACACCTTTATGGGCGAGGTGGTAGAGCAGATGCCCTTTACCCGCGACTGGGCGGCCCCCTATGCGGTGGAGCTGGTGCAGCCCGGTTGCAGCAAGGGCAACCGGCTTGCCCAGTGGGCAGCCAGCGAAGGGATTGCGATGGAGCAGGTGGTGGCGTTTGGGGACAACAACAACGACATCAGCATGTTCGAGCAGGTAGGGCTGGCGGTGGCCATGGGCAATGCGGCCCCGCAGATCCAGAGCCATGCCCACCGGATCACGGCTGACCACAACGAAGATGGTATCGCACTGGCACTGCAGCGCTGGGTGCTGCCCTGATCTGACAAGGTGCAACATGGCCAGCACGCGGGCTGGCCATGAAGAGAGGGATTAACCGCCGAAGGAGAACTGGATCACCCGATCCGGATAACGCAGACGATTGTACTCCCGGCGCAGGGATTCGTAGTGGCGAATGGCCCGATCGCGCTTGGCTCGGTAATAGTCACGCTGTTCCGTGTTGGTTTCGTTGCGGATGCTGCGCTCCAGCGTATCGATATCCCGCTCGGTACGCTCCAGCTCGTCGCTGATCTCCCGCATGCGGGCAGCCAGCTTGTACTCTTCGTAGCCACGCTGATACTGCTTGAGGAAGCTGGCGTCATTGGGGCATACCCCCAGATAAGCCTGCCCCTCCTTGCCCTTGCTGTAAGCCAGCTCGGGAATGCAGTAGAGCTCCAGCCCCTTGTCGTAGCCCCGTTTCCACTCGGCCTCATCCACTTTGAGGCCATATTCGCTGCAAGACGAAACGTAATCGCGGGTCGCCTGACGGGTTTTGCCTTCCGATCCATCCTGATAACCCAGGTTGTACCAACTCATGGTACGGCATTCATCTTCTGACAGGGCACTGCATCCCGCCAGCAATACCGGCAGGGTCAGCAACAGGATTTTGGGGGACATGAACAGACTCCGGAAAAGATAGTGACCGGCATTCTAGAGAGGATAAAAGGCCATAACAAGGGATGCGCTCCCGTGCGGTCTGGCGCGGTTTATTTGATGTTTTTGTCACTATTCAACGCCGTGCCAGACGGGGCGGCCAACCCGCTTTCCTTGTTATCAGGTGCAAGGTAAACTGCGCCATCTTTTAACTGGCTCGCAACAAAAACAATGAAAGTCCTGACCGTCGATTACCGCTCACCCGATGCGGCCCAACGCTTCACCGAATCCCTGCGAACCACCGGCTTTGGCGTGCTGACCAACCACCCCATCCCGAAAGAGCTGGTGCAGTCCATCTACGACAACTGGTATCGCTTCTTCATGAGCGAGCAGAAGCAGGATTTCCTGTTCAACCGCGAAACCCAGGATGGCTACTTCCCGCCGTCGGTCTCCGAGGTGGCCAAGGGCCATAGCCAGAAAGACATCAAGGAGTACTTCCACATCTACCCCTGGGGCCAGATGCCGGAAGAACTGAAGGAGCAGGCGATGGAGTACTACCGCCTCGCCAACGGTCTGGCCGCCGAGCTGCTGGGCTGGGTCGAGCAGTACACCCCGGCCGATATCGCCGCTCACTACAGCTGCCCCCTCTCCTCGATGATCGAAGAGAGCCAGAAGACTCTGCTACGGGTGCTGCACTATCCGCCGTTCGATGGCACCGAGGAGCCGGGCGCCATCCGCGCCGCCGCCCACGAGGATATCAACCTGCTTACCATTCTGCCCGCCGCCAACGAGCCGGGGCTGCAGGTGAAGGGTTCCGACGGAGAATGGATGGATGTGCCGTGTGACTTTGGCACCCTCATCATCAATATCGGCGACATGCTGCAGGAGGCCTCTCGCGGCTACTATCCCTCCACCACCCACCGCGTCATCAACCCGACCGGTGGCAGCGCCGCCAAGTCGCGCATCTCCCTACCGCTGTTCCTCCACCCGCGCCCGGATGTGGTGCTCTCCGAGCGCCATACTGCCCACAGCTACCTGATGGAGCGGCTGCGGGAGCTGGGGGTGATCTAGTCCGCCGACGAGCCGTTGTCAGAGACCAAACCGGAGCAATCTCGCTCCGGTTTTTATTTGGTGGCAGGATTGGGCAAAAAGCAGAATTAAATTAGCCAATCATGCCAATAAATCGCATTTACACCTGATAACCGTCGTAGTGATTGCGCCGTGACCTCCGTAACATGAGCGCCATTCTGCCCTGCCAAGGGGCGCTCGATTGGAGTTCTTATGAAGCAGTCCCAATGGTCATCCCGACTCGGCTACATCCTCGCCGCAGCGGGTTCCGCGGTCGGTATCGGCGCAATCTGGAAATTCCCCTATGTCACCGCCGTCAACGGCGGCGGCGCCTTCCTGCTGGTCTTTCTGCTGTTCAGCTTCACCCTGGGGGTTGCGGTACTGATGGGGGAAACCCTGCTCGGCAGCATGAGTCGCCGCGGGGTAGTCGGAGCCTTCTCCGATCTGCTCGGCAAACAGTGGCGCTGGGTTGGGGTAATGGGGGTGATCTCTACCCTGCTCATCTACTGCTTCTACAGCGTGGTGGGCGGCTGGACCCTGGGTTATACCGGCATGGCCATCTCAGGCCAGCTCAACCATGGGGATGCGGCGGCCCTCACCGCCCGCTTCAATGACTATGTCAGCGGCGACGTCTGGCCCATTCTCACCCATCTGCTGTTTGCCGCCCTCACCTGGATGGTGGTGCAAGGCGGCATTCAGAAAGGGGTGGAGCGCACCTTGCGCTGGATGATGCCTGCCCTGTTCCTGATGATCCTGATGCTGGTCGCCTTTGGCCTCACCCTGCCCAATGCGATGGCGGGGGTTCGTCACTTCCTGATGCCCGACTTCAGCAAGCTGGGGATGTCTGGCGTGCTCGATGCCATGGGGCTGGCCTTCTTCTCCCTCTCCATAGGTCTTGGCATTCACACCACCTACGGCGCCTATCTGCCGACCAGCGAAGGGGTTGGCCGCTCCAGCCTCTGGGTGGTACTGCTGGCCAGCATGGTGGCAGTACTGGCGGGGCTGATGATCTTCCCGGTGCTGGCATCGACCGGTATCGACCCGGCATCCGGTCCCGGTCTCACCTTTATGACCATGCCGGCGGTGTTTCAGCTGCTGCCCTTCGGTCAGGTGCTTGAGGTGATCTTCTTCGCCCTGCTGGTCTTTGCGGCGCTCTCCTCGGCCATCTCCCTGCTGGAGCATTTGCAGTGCTTCCTGTGCGAGACCTGGGGTTGGTCACGCCGCACGGCCTGCAGCGCCATCACTGGATTCGTCATGGTTAGCGGTGTTCCGGTCAGCCTGTCGTTTGGCCCGCTGCAACACGCAACCCTGTTTGGCAAAACCATCTTCGAGCTGCTGGACTTTGTCACCTCCAACCTGATGATGCCGCTGTTCGGCTTGATGCTGACGCTGCTGCTGGGCTGGAAGCTGGGGCGCAAGGCGTTGCCACAAGGGATTGCCAGCCACTGGCATCACCTGCTGATGAACTGCTGGCGCTGGATTGCCCCCTTGCTGATCGGCGGGATCTTGATTCGCGGTCTGGTGTGACGGTTACTCTTCGCGGGTGGGCTCATCGGCCCGCCCCTGGGCGGCTCTGACAGCCTCCAGGGCATGCTGCCAGCGAGTGATCTCGGCATCATCCGTTCCCTTGGAGAAGACGATATAGAGACCGGCCTGATGGAGCAGCACGCCACTGCTGACGATGCTGCGCCGGGATAACCCCATCTTGTCGAGGGCGGCCTCCATCACCAGCTCCGCCATCGGCAAGGCATCGATCTTGCCCAGCATCAGCCGCTCTATCGCCTCCCCGACTGTCTTGTAGCGCACAAGATTGGTGTAGCCCTCATGGGTCAGCCGCACGTCATCGGCATTGCCCAGCACGACCCCCACTCTGGGCAGATCTCGCAGCTGCGCCAGCGAGGTCAGCGGGTGGCGACTATCCGGCACCTGATAGATAAAGACCCGATTGATAAAGAGCGGGCCAACCCATTTGAAATGGGACTCCCGCTCCGGGAGCCGCTGCACCACGAACAGTCCATAGCCGGGCTCGACCCGTGCCAGCGCCAGCGCCCGTTTGAGCGGGTAAATCCGCACCGGATAGCGGGTGCCAAGCTCCTCCTGCACCTCATCAATCAAACGAATGGCGAATCCGTCGAGCTTGCCGTCGCGGTATTCGGTAAAGGGGGGTAAGTCGTGACTCAGCAGGGTTAATCCGGGCTGCGCCGACACACTCAGGCTGATCAGTAACCAGGGCAACACCATCCATCTCATACGACATCCTGTCTCATCGTTGTTCCCGTCAGCGCCATGTAGCAGTCACTAGTTCCAGAAGAAGCTACGTCGATTATCGCCCAGTAAATAGCCGCAAGGTAGAAAAGATACGGCCCGGCGAGGTTTTCCCCCACTGAGTTGTACGTATAGCCAGAGTGGTGACAGCGGCACACATAAAAAATTTTTTATTTTATGTGTCAATTATTCTTTCCATGGTTTAGGCTGTTTCCTCATTCATAAGTCAGGTTGTCACCTCATGTCTGCCATCCTCGTGCTGTTTGGTCGATTTTTTAGCTCGCAAGAGAGGTGACCTTGCACGCACAGTTTTTCTGAATGTTCATTGCAAAGGTCGCCTCAGGCGGCCTTTTTTATGGTCTGTCGTTTATTGCTACAGAGGAGTATTGCTTCGATGTCGTGTTACCCGGAGGTTGTATGAGCCAGGTTCAGTGGTCTTCCCGTCTCGGTCATGTGCTGGCCGCAGCAGGCACAGCGATTGGCCTTGGTGCCATCTGGAAGTTTCCCTATGTGACCGCCACCAATGGCGGTGGCGCCTTCCTGCTGGTTTTTCTGCTGTTCAGCTTCACCCTGGGGGTAGCGGTACAGGTCGGCGAAACCCTGCTCGGCAGCCATAGCCAGCGCGGGGTGCTCGGCGCCTTTCGCAAACTGGTGGGGCCGAACTGGCGCTGGATGGGGTATATGGGGATCGCCTGCGGCTTCTTTATCTACAGCTTCTACAGCGTGGTCGGTGGCTGGACCGTGGGTTACGCCGCGCTGGCGATGGCTGGCAAGCTCAACCTGAGCGAGGGAAGCGCCCTAACCGCCCTGTTCAACGGCTATGTCAGCAACCCCTGGTGGCCGGTGCTGACCCATCTGCTCTTCGCGGGCCTGACCTGGTGGTTCGTGCAGGGGGGGATTCAGAAAGGGGTTGAGCGGGCACTGCGCTGGATGATGCCCGCACTCTTCATCATGATGTTGCTGCTGGTGGGGGTCGGTCTCTCCATGCCGGGCTCCATGGCGGGTGTGCGCCAGCTGCTGCTGCCGGACTTCTCCATGCTGACCGGCCAGAGCGTGTTGGACGCGCTGGGACTGGCCTTCTTCTCCCTCTCCATCGGGCTCGGGGTACACACTACTTATGGCGCCTACCTGCCCAATAGCGAAGGGGTGCTGCGCTCCGGGGTCTGGGTGGTCACACTGGCAAGCCTTATCTCGGTGCTGGCGGGCTTGATGATCTTTCCGGCGCTGGCCTCTACCGGCATAGACCCCACTGCCGGGCCGGGTCTCACCTTTATGACCATGCCTGCCGTGTTCAGCCATCTGCCGTTCGGTCAGGGGCTGGGGGTGATCTTCTTCCTGTTGCTGCTGGTCGCCGCTCTCTCCTCCTCCATCTCCATGCTGGAGCATCTGGTGCGCTTCACCACCGAGGAGTGGGGCTGGTCGCGTCGTGGCGCCTGCCGGGTACTGACCCTGCTTATCATGGCATCCGGCATTCCAGTGAGCCTGTCGTTCGGCCCATGGAGCGATCTGACCCTGTTTGGCAAAACCATCTTCGAGCTGCTCGACTATCTCACCTCCAACCTGATGATGCCGCTGTTTGGTCTGGTACTGACCCTGCTGCTGGGCTGGCGCCTGGGTGATGCCATTCTCCCTGTAGGCCTGTCACCCGCCCTGCGTCTGGCGCTGCTCTGGTGCTGGCGCGTGGTGGCGCCGCTGCTGATCAGCGGGATCCTGATCCGCGGGATCATGTAGCACCTTGCGCATCTTTGCGGGCAGGCCTTGGCCTGCCCTTTTTATTGCTGGCGTTTACTTTATTACAGGCGTTCATATAAGCAGCATCACGATGGACAGGAGTGCAGTCGGGCAATCTCGGCAGAGCAGAGTAGAGGATGTGCGAAATAACAGAGTGGCAGAGTGGCAGAGTGGCAGAGTGGCAGAGTGGCAGAGTGGCACACTATAAGAGGTGGTGCTCGGCTCGCCACCACGGCAACAGAAGAAGCTGGAGTACTGAATTTCAGGCAAAAAAAATCCCCATCTGAATGGGGACTTTCTCTGCAACCGCAGCTGATATCTCAGCTTCGCTTGCGAATATGGTGGTCGTTACTGGGATCGAACCAGTGACCCCCTCCTTGTAAGGGAGGTGCTCTCCCAGCTGAGCTAAACGACCTGGGATTCTTGAAATGATGGTGGGTCGTGCTGGATTCGAACCAGCGACCAATTGATTAAAAGTCAACTGCTCTACCGACTGAGCTAACGACCCATCTAAATCATTTTTTTAAACTTTTTACTGCAAATATGGTGGTCGTTACTGGGATCGAACCAGTGACCCCCTCCTTGTAAGGGAGGTGCTCTCCCAGCTGAGCTAAACGACCTGGGATTCTGAAATGATGGTGGGTCGTGCTGGATTCGAACCAGCGACCAATTGATTAAAAGTCAACTGCTCTACCGACTGAGCTAACGACCCATCTAAATCAT
>NZ_JBFOCL010000009.1:0-38700 GCF_040907785.1 Aeromonas sp. s8 | reverse complement strand
TGAGGGAGGGATTCGAACCCTCGATACGTTGCCGTATACACACTTTCCAGGCGTGCTCCTTCAGCCACTCGGACACCTCACCAAATTTTGGTCTGGGGTTTAACGTGTTCAGCCAACACGTGTTCGCTGCGCTGTTTCGCTGGAACGGGGCGTAATTTAGGGGAAAGCCCCGCCCGCGTCAACGGCTTTTTTCACCTGGCGAACCGTTCGAACACTTAATGCACAGATTCCGGTGCGACCTGGATTTCCGGCAGGTTGAGGAAGCCGGAACGTTCGCATTCAGCAACCAGTTCGTGGGTAGCGGCGATGGTGCTTTGCACGAACAGCAGGAACTGCTCGACGCTGAGTCCGGCCTTGGTAAAGACGGTGTAGCCGACCACCAGCCGCGGCAGGTTGTCATCGATGATATCGAGGAACACCTTGAGGGAGGGGTACTGCATATTGAGCCGGCCCAGTTCGGCAACCAGCGGCAGCATTGCGGAGGGGCGCACTTCCAGCTCGGAGGAGAACAGCAGGCCTTCCTCTTCCACGAAGATCCGGCTCTCCTGAATACCATCGACCGACTGCAAAGAGACAATGTGGATACCGTGACACTGGTCGCAGACATAGTGCTCGATACGAGCCTGTTGCAACCAACGCATTATCATTTCGGAGCTGGGGATATTCATCATTTCCACGACAAGATTGGGATCAAGGGGCGCAGTCTAAACCAATTTGCTATCAACAAAAAGCACGCCAACCCGATAACCCTGCGGCTCGCTTCTTTTTGGCAAGCGCTATGCATATACTCAGCCAAATCCACGATGACGCTTGCCCCACAGGGGGCCCCATGACTATCCAAGAAAAGTATCGCCTTCATCTGAAATCACTCTCGGATGAGCTGCTCACCCTGCAAAAACCCATCCGCATTCTGGATGCCATCAAATGGCCACGCCATCTGCAGGATCGCTTTCAGGCAAGCGGTGGCAGGGAGCTGCCCGCTATCGACAGGCACTTCTATGATGCCCTCCCCCTCGGCTTCGATCCGCGCAACAAGTATCTGGAGCTCAAGGAGCTGCGGGACCGGATCCGCAGAAAACTGGGGCCACAGGACGATCTTGGCCGGATCCTGCAAGAGACGGTCGATCAGTACATGGTGGTGATCGAGATGCTGCGCCAGCGCGGCCAACCCGATTTTCAGCGTTACAGCCAGCTGCTTTATGGCTCTGCCAGCGATCACCTGCGTGGGGATCGCAAGACTCTCAAGGAGCTGGGCTCCCGCCTGTGCGATATCTTCTCCCTGCCCGGCGCCCGCCATCTGGTGCGCCCCTACCCCAAGGAGTTCGAAGGAGAAGCCGCGGTCGCCAAACTGCAGGGCAAGCTGTCGAGCTACTTCAGTGACGGCACTGTGCAGGTGAAGCTGAGCGATGGCATCGTCTCCGATGCCGCTGCCGGTGGCGACTACATCAAGCTCAACTCCCACGCCCGTTTCTCCGAGCTGGACTTGCAGGTGCTGGAGGTACATGAGGGCTGGGTCCATGTCGGCACCACCCTCAACGGTCGCCAGCAGCCTTATGCCACCTGGCTGAGCGCCGGTTCACCGCGGATCACCGCCTGTCAGGAGGGGCTGGCGGTCCTGATAGAGACCCTCACCTTCAGCTCTTTTCCGGATCGGGCCAAGCGTATCTCCGATCGGGTGATAGCCATCGACATGGCAGAGTGGGGCGCCGATTTTATCGAGGTGTTTCAGCACTTCGTGCAGCAGGGCACCAGCGAGCACGACGCCTACAAGATCACCCAGCGGGTCTTTCGTGGCGGCATGGTGGGCGGCGGCGCCTGCTTTACCAAGGATCTCTCCTACGTGCGTGGCTATGTGGAGACGGTCAATTTTATCCGCAGCGCCGTGCTGGAAGGGGTGCCCGAGATCCTGCCGATGCTGTTTGTCGGCAAGGTGACACTGGATGACATTCCGGTGCTCTATCAGCACTATCTGGAGGGGCTGATCGCCGCTCCCCGCTATTTGCCGCCGATGTTTCGCGATCTCACTGGCCTCTATGTCTGGTTCGGTTTTGCCTCCGGCATGTCACTGGTCGATATCGGCCGGGTACAGCACCATTTTCGCCAGCTGTTTCAACGCCTGCCGGTGGCCGACCCCATCATTGCGCCGGTGGATATCGAGATCGACTGAACCACAGCGATACAAGTTGGGGAAAATAAAAAGGGCGCCAGATTGGCGCCCTGCTCGACGATTCAAATATCGCAGCCGAATTACTTGTAGGCCCGACCTTCGAGATAGTGTTTGCGACAGAGCGATACATAGCGATCGTTGCCGCCGATCTCCACCTGTTCGCCATCACGCATCACCTGCCCCGCTTCGTTGACCCTGGAGTTCATGTGAGCCTTGTTGCCACACCAGCAGATGCTCTTCAGCTCTTCAAACTTGTCGGCCAGACAGAGCAGATGGTAGGAGCCCGGGAACAGCTCGCCGCGAAAATCGGTCTTGAGGCCATAGGCCATCACCGGAATATCCTGCTCATCGACGATGCGGGCCAACTGGTAGACCTGCTCACGGGTCAGGAACTGGGCCTCGTCCACGATAAAGACATCGATATGTTTCTTTGCATGGCGCGCTTTCACCATTTCAAACAGATCACAGCTGTCGCTGAACACGTCCACCTTCAGCTCAAGGCCAACCCGGGCACTGATCACTCCGACCCCGAAACGGTCATCGATGGCTGGTGTCATCGCCAGAGGATGCATGCCCCGCTCCAGATAGTTGAAGTGCGCCTGAATGAGCTGGGTGGATTTGCCTGAATTCATGGTGGCAAATTTGTAGTGCAGTGAAGCCATGATACTGTTCCGAAACTGAATTTATGGGGCGCATGCTAACCAAAGCCCCTGACAAAACCAAGGGGCCCGCGGGCCCCTTGCTCTATAAATGTTACGCGGTGGCCAGCACTGGCCGCGCTTTGGCCTTTTTCAGGTGATAGCCGGTAAAGAGCACGAACCAGAGGGCACTGACACTGAAACCGGCCAGGCTGGAGTGCATCAAGCCCATCGCCAGGTAACCGATGGCCGCACCGAAGGCGATGGCCAGTGCATAGGGCAGCTGGGTCATCACGTGATCGATGTGATGGCAACCGGCACCGGTGGCAGAGAGGATGCTGGTGCTGGAGATGGGCGAGCTGTGATCCCCGAATACCGAACCTGCCAGTACTGCGGCCAGCATCGGCAGCATCAGGCTGATGTCGCTGGCGGCGGCCATGTCACCGGCCAGCGGCAGCATGATGCCGAAGGTACCCCAGCTGGTACCGGTAGCAAACGCCATGGCACAGGAGAGGATAAAGACCACAGCAGGCAGCACTTCGATCGGCAGGTTACCGTTAGCCAGCGAAGCCAGGTACTTGCCGGTCTCCACGTCGCGCACCACGGCACCGATAGTCCAGGCAAACAGCAGGATGTTGATGGCTGGCAGCATGGCCATGACGCCTTGCGGAGCAGCCTTGATCCAGTTTTTGGCACCCAGCTTCAGGCGCATGGCCAGACCGATGGAGACCACCAGACTGCACAGGGCACCGTAGACCAGCGAAGAGCCGACGTTGGTATTTTCGAACGAACCGAGCACGCTGAACGACAGCCCTTTCTCGCTCAGCACCGCAGCACCTGAATCGATCATGAAATAGATGGTGGCGGCGGTCAGGGTCAGGATCGGCAGTACCATGTCGATCATGCCGCCGTTGCTCTCTTCCGGGCTCTCCATATCCAGACCGATGGGGCGACCCTTGGACTCATCCCACAGCTTGCCTTCCAGCGCCCACGCTTCGTGTTGACGCATCGGGCCAATATCGAGTTGGAATGCAATCACCACCAGCACCATGATCAGGGTGAAGACGGCGTAGAGGTTCATCGGGATCATCTCGACAAATGCCGCGATGGGGCTCTGTTCAGTCAGACCGTGGGCCGCCATGATGCCGCCAACCAGGGCGATGATATAAGCCCCCCAGGAGGAGATGGGCATCAGCACGCAGACCGGCGCCGCGGTGGAGTCCAGCAGATAGGCCAGTTTGGCACGGGAGATCTGGAAGCGGTCGGTGACCGGACGGCAGATGGCCCCCACCGACAGGCTGTGGAAGAAGTCATCGATAAAGAAGGCAAACACCATCATGCCAGTCAGCGCTTTGGCGCCCTTGCGGGTCTTGGCACGACGCTCGGCCCACTCGGCAAAGGCACGGGTCGCCCCGGAGACGCTCATCAGGCTGATGAGGCCACCCAGCAGCAGCATAAACAGGATCATGTTGACATTGTCACGATTGAGCGCGCCATCGACCCAGAAGATCTTGAGCACGGTATTCAACATGTAATGCAGGGATTCGAGGGGTGAAAACTGATTGAGCAGCAAACTGCCGGTGACGATGCCCACACCAAGGGACAGCAGCACGCGGCGGGTCATGATCGCCAGCGCGACAGCCAACAGGGGGGGAAGAACGGACCAACCGGAGTCGGCGAAATGACTAATGTCCATGATCTCTTTGCACCTAAAGATTACAGGTGGAGATCTACCGAGAGGATCTAAAGAAACAAAACCTATGGGGAGGTCATACTCCTCAGCCCCTTCAGGTAGCGCTCCATAGTGGATGACTATGGCAGTCCTGCACCTATTAGATGCAGAACCAGCAGCCCGGTATGATGGCCTGGCCACTTCGGCGCTGACTCCTTTCCTTGTGCATCACAGGCATCACCCTCCGCACAAATACTCATAGGCAGCGCGCCTCTACTTAAAGGTATTCGCCGCACATTTTATCGAGATGGCAGCTTATAGCAAGTTTTTTGATTAAATAGTCACGATAAACATATCTAGGTCGAAAAATGGTAGTCAAATGATGCAACAACGCCAGCTTTGACGCTATTTTCACCTACTGCGGTTTCATTGGCATCCAATCACCAAGCCTATTGCTGGCCATATTAAATATCTGTATTGATGTTCCCCACGGATATAATACTTAACCCGGCTTGACTTATTTAAATCACCAAGCAAGAATCAGCTGGAACATAATATTTTTCTCTGACTCGACGTGGTAACTCCTATGAATGAATTTTTAAAGGTACTGCTTAATATCCGCAGTCTGCGTGCGACCTGCCGCGAGCTTTCTCTGGAACAACTGGAAGAGGCACTGGAAAAACTCTCTGCGATCGTTGCTGAGCGTCAGCAGGATGAAGCTGCCGAGCGTCAGGCCCGTGAAGAGCATCTGCGGAAAATTAACGAATATAGCGAAATGCTGAAAGCCGCCGGTATTGACCCGGCAGAATTGGTAAGCGCTGTCGCGACCAACCCCGGCAAATCAGAAAAAGCCAAGCGGGCGCCACGTCCTGCCAAATATCGCTATCAGGATAATGGCGTAGAGAAAACCTGGACCGGCCAGGGCCGTATGCCTTCGGCTATTGCCAGCGCAGTGGCAGCAGGCAAATCACTGGAAGACTTTGCTATCTGATCTCAATCTCGTTGCTAATAAAAAACCTCGCCAAGGCGAGGTTTTTTATTGCCGCTTAAATGTGACATATCAGATAGCCGATTGCGGGCGATCTGCTGCCTTGACCCACAGCACTTCACGATCCCCTGCCACGCAGATGAGATAGCGGGCAACGGTAAAGAACCAGTCACTCATCCGGTTCAGATAGGGCAGCACCTCGGGATTGACCCGCTCTTCCCGGCTCAATGTCAGCAGCAAGCGCTCGCAATGACGCACCAGAGTACGCACCACATGTGCTTGCGCCGCGGCACGGGAACCACCGGGCAATATAAATTGGCGCAGCGGCGGCAATGGCTCACTATAACGATCTATCTGCTGTTCAAGGCGAGTTGTCCAAGCGGCATTAACCTGCCAAATCGATTCATTCTGGGCGTCACTGGAGAATGCCAACTCCCCCCCCAGATCAAACAACTCCTGTTGCAACAGCTGTAAATCAGCCAATAAGCAGAGCTCTTGCGACGGGACGTCACAAATCAGCAAGCCAATATGGGAGTTGAGCTCATCGATATAACCGTAGGTCTCGACCCGCAAATGATCCTTTGGCAACTGGATACCATCGGCCAGCCGGGTCATGCCCTTGTCGCCCTGCCTCGTATATATTCTCATACCGACATCCTGTTAATAATGGGAATAATCATGGATTCGAGTCCATTGAGTTTGATTTCGTAAGCCAACGCCAGCGTCTGGCCCAATTTACCCGCAGGAAAACCGCTGCGCGCCATCCACACCAGATAGGGCTCGGGAATATCGATGATACGCCGCCCCTGATATTTACCGTAAGGCATCTTGTTGGTCAGAGTCAGCAGCACCTGTTCGTCGGATAGCCAATCCATATTAATCAATATCCAGATATTTATGAGTCTGGATGGAGAGTCGCCAGTTACGCGCGATACAGGTATCCATCGCCAATTGGGTGGCCCTTGGCTTCTGGCTGATCGGCTGCAAGGCAATGACCACGTCCGGGCGCAGAGTTGCGGTCGCCAGTAGCGCATCCAGCTCTTCAATATGGTGCTTGGTGGCCACCGGATGCTTGATCTCGTTGGCCCGCTCCAGCGCCGAGACCAGCACAGGCAGCCCCCCTTTCATGCCAATTTTGGGGGAGACGGTCACCCAGGTCTGCTCATGGGTCTTGATCTCGCTGGTGCCACTGGTTTCAATCTGCACCTGATAACCCGCCGCCAGTAATGCTGACGAGAGTTCGTGCAGATCGTAGAGGCAGGGCTCGCCACCGGTGATCACCACATGGCGCGCCTGATAACCCAGATCGCTAAAGCTCTTGATAATCTGCGCGGTGCTAAGTTGGCTCCAACAATCGGATTCGTTGGAGCGATCCAGCACCGCCGCCTTGCCCACTTCACGAGCCGGATCAACAACCCAGGTATGACGGGTATCGCACCAGGGGCAGCCCACCGGGCAACCCTGCAGGCGAACAAAGATGGCGGGCAGGCCGGTAAAGATGCCCTCCCCCTGGATGGTCTGGAAAATCTCGTTGATTGGGTAGTGCATCTCGATCACGGCTTGTTGCAAAAGTCGCGGATTATACCCCAAGCCACGGCAAGACGCAGGCTCACTCTGCGCTTTTCTCACCCAGCCCGGTTTTCTCAAACAGTCTGGCCATGATACCCGCCTTGTCGGCCAGATAGTTGTTCAGGCCGCGACGGCGCAGTTCACACGCAGGACACGTGCCGCAACCGTCACCGGCAATGCCGTTGTAGCAGGTCAGGGTCTGCTGGCGCACCGTTTCGAGGTGACCATAGTGATCCGCCAGAGCCCAGGTCTCGGCCTTGTCGAGCCACATCAAGGGAGTTTCAAAACGGATGCCGCGATCCAACCCCAGCGACACCGCCTGATTGAGGGCCTTGACGAACTCGTCACGGCAATCGGGATAGCCGGAGAAGTCGGTCTCGCAGACACCGGTGATCACCGCTTCGGCGCCCACCTGATAGGCATAGATGGAAGCCAGGGTCAGGAACAGGATATTGCGACCCGGCACGAAGGTGTTGGGCAGGCCATTATCCTGCAGCTCGCAGCTGACCGGGATGTCGTCACGGGTCAGGGCAGAGACCGCCAGCTCATTGAGCAGCGTCACATCCATCACCTTGTGGGCGGCGATCCCCAGAGCACTGCCCAGACGACGCGCGGTGTCTATCTCTTCCCGATGGCGCTGGCCATAGTCAAAGGTGATGGCGTGCACTTCATCATACCGGGCCAATGCCTGCACCAGACAAGTAGTGCTGTCCTGACCGCCGCTGAAAACCACGACTGCTTTTTTCATCTTGATAACTCCTTGAATTGTCACGCGCGGCGGCCTTCGGCAAAGTCCTGCCACTGGGTATTCAACCGATTGAACAGGGTCAGCAAGGGCGTATAGCGCTCCGGCCTCCCCTCCCACCGGGACAAGAGGTGATAGCCCGCCTCTATGGTAGAGAGGGCATCGGGAAAGGGTTTCTTGCGAATGGCATATTGACCGGCAATGGCACCAATGCCAATGCGGGGCAAGCGGGCCAGTGCCGGGTTGCTCTGCAACATGCGATAGGCTTTGCGCCAGGTGCCGTCAAGCAAGATAAAGGCGACTGATGCGGAGCCAGAGGATTCACTCTCCCACTGCTGGCGAAGATCGGTCAGCGAAATGGCATCCTCATCCGGCCAGAGCAAATAATAACGACGGGATTGGTCAGCCAGCAGCACATTGAGCCACTCATCGCGGGAAAAGTCCTCCCCCACATGGATCTCGCACTGTTGCAAAGAGGCCGCCAGCAGCGCCGCAGTCCCCTTGGGATGTGCCACCTCGTTGGGGTGCTGCAAGATGTAGAGGGGCGTGTGATTGTCAACCGGCACAATATAATCGCACAGGCAGGCTTTGAGGGCTCGGGTGCAACGTGTACAGTATCGACTGTTCTTGTCGTTGGACTGTTTCATGTTGTCAGACAAATCTGGATTGCTCTGGGTTATCACGCTCTCTCTCACCAGCTTGCTACTCTTCTTTACCGTTCCCAATCTTCAGCTCTCCTTCGATCGGCCCTTGATCGCCGGGGGCGAAGGGTGGCGGATCATAACAGGCAATCTGGCTCATACCAATCTGTGGCACCTGCTGCTCAATCTGGGCGGCCTCGCCATCCTCTATAGCCTGTTTCGCGACTATCTGGGTGGGGCTCGCCTGCCGCTGCTGATGTTGCTGCTCTGGCTGGCAGTGGGCTTGGGGATCTGGTGGTGGTGCCCGCAGACCCAGTGGTACATGGGACTATCCGGCTCGCTGCATGGTCTGTTTGTCTGGGGGGCAATGCAGGATATCCGCCACGGACGCCGCACGTCGGGCTGGCTACTGTTGGCAGGGATGGGGCTCAAGCTGGCGATGGACTTCTACAACGCAGGAGAGAGCCCGATATCCACCCTGATCAATGCCAAGGTACACATCGGCTCTCATCTTATCGGGGCCGGTGTAGGCCTGTTACTCGGCCTGCACCGCGTATCACTGAGTGAGCCTGTTACGCACCAGCCAGCTCGGCATTGATGCTGGCCAGCATGGCGGCCGGATCGACAGCCTGCGTAATGGGGCGACCGATAACCAGATAATCGGACCCCGCCTCGACCGCCGCTTTCGGTGTCATCACCCGGCGCTGATCCCCGGCCGCTGAACCGGTCGGGCGAATACCCGGGGTCACCAGCTTGAAATCTTCGCCCAGCAAGGCTTTCAACTCATGGGCCTCGTTGGCAGAGCAGACCACCCCATCCAGACCGGATGTTTTGGTCAAGGTAGCCAGCCGGATCACCTGCTCGGCGGGGCTTACATCCAGACCAAGAGGGATCATGTCGGACTGCTCCATGCTGGTCAGCACGGTCACACCGATAAGCAGGGGGGCCTTGTCGCCATAAGGCAGTAGCGCCTCTTTGGCGGCACGCATCATCCGCTCACCGCCACTGGCATGCACGTTGACCATCCAGACACCGAGCTCGGCACTGGCTGCCACCGCTTTGGCAACGGTATTGGGAATATCGTGAAACTTCAGATCCAGAAAGACATCGAATCCCTTGGCCACCAGCTGGCGTACAAACTGCGGGCCAAACAGGGTAAACATCTCCTTGCCTACCTTGAGACGGCACTGGGCCGGAGAGATACGTTCAACGAACGCTAAGGCATCTGCCTCGTGCTGATAATCCAGCGCTACCAGTACTTTGGGATCTTGCATCTCACATCCTATTGCTTGTTATTCACCGTCCAGACCGCGGATCGGCTTGATGGAACCCCACTGGCGACAAGACGGGCACTGCCAGAACAACGAGTGAGTGGCAAAGCCGCACTGCCGACACTTGTGGGTTGACTTGATTTTTATCTGCTCGCCGACCAGCTGTTGCAGCAGTTCGAGGCTCTCCTTGGCAGGCCCCTCCTCCGCACTGGCCAGTTGAAAACCCACCAACTGGTAAAAACCTTTCATCGAGGGATGACGACGCAGCTGACGCAGCACCAGTGAACGGGCCTGGCTCAGGCCATCACGCTCTTCAACCAGCTTGGCAAGGGCCAGGGTCACGCTGACACCGGCGTGATCTTCCACTGCCTTCTCAAGCAGCGGGATCAACGCAGGCGTGCGCCCCAACTGCTGATAGCACTCGAGCAATTTGGGCATCGCCTCGGAGGCAAAGTCGATATCCTGCTCGAACACCCGCAGCAGCTCTTTGCTGGCCTGCTCATACTCCCCTTCCGCCATGGCAAGCTCAGCGAGGCGCAAACTGGCCCGGGCACATGCCGGATTGATACTGAGCGCCCGTTTGAGCTTGGCCAGCCCCTCCCCTTTATTGCCCTCACGCAGCGCGATCTCGGCTTGTTCGCAATAGAAATGGGAGATGGGGTCGGCCAGCTTCTTGCCCTGGAATTTTTGCAGACGAACCGCCACATCGATGGCCTTGTCCCAATCCCGCAACTGCTGATGGATGATCAACAGCTGTGCCAGCGCCGTCTCTTCATAGTCGCTGTCGTCACACAGCTCATTCCAGAGTGCTTCAGCACGGTCGAGCAGACCGGCAGCAAGAAAGTCGCGCGCAAGCTCCTGCAGGGCAAGCTGTCGCTGCTCCCGGGTCAGTTGGCGGGTTACCAGGTTCTGGTGGATCTTGATGGCACGATCGACCTCCCCACGCTGGCGAAACAGGTTGCCGAGGGAGAGGTGTGTTTCGATGGTTTCACTGTCCACCTCAAGCAGTTGGATAAAGAGATCCACCGCCTTGTCGGATTCATCGGACAGCAAATAGTTGAGGCCCGCCACATACTGGCGGGAAAACTGGTTACTCTGTTTTTGGGTGTCCTGGCGAACACTCCTGCGACCCATGTACCAGCCATAACCGGCGGCGATGGGTAACAGCAGGAAAAGCAGTTCAAGCATTGAGGAACATTATTCCTTACCCGGTGACCGGGCCAGCTCCAACTCGCGGGATTGACGACGCATGGTGCGGTTGAGGGTGCGGTTTTGCATTTTCAGGCGCAGGAACAGCAGGCCGAATACCAGCCAGCCCAGCAAAAAACCGCCAGCGAAGAAGAAGCCCAACAGCATGGCAAGTGAAAACTCACCCTGAGCGATCAGGTAATTGAACTGAACCAGCTGGCCATTTTGTGAGCCCAGCGCCAGGGTCAGAACAAACACCAGCACCAGCGGAATGAGGGCCAAAATACGCTTCATAAGAGCTCCCTGTCAGTATCTAATGAGAGGCTGATTATCCTTAAAATCGCAGGCAGACTCTAGAGTGAATGGGAAAAGAGTTTAAGAAACAAGACGATTGGCACAGGAATCGGTGCCGAAAAGAAAAAAGGCATACCCGAGGTATGCCCATTTCTGCATTATTCAATGATGTTGACGCGCTCGCGCAACTCTTTACCAGGTTTGAAGTGCGGGACATATTTCCCGGTCAGTTCAACCTTGTCCCCAGTCTTGGGGTTGCGGCCCACACGGGGCGCACGATAGTGCAGTGAAAAACTGCCAAATCCGCGGATTTCAATCCGGTCGCCGTTTTGCAAGGTCGACGCCATCTGCTCAAGGATCTCCTTGATGGCGGCTTCGACATCCTTGGCCGGCATATGCATGCGGCTGGCTGCCAGTTGTTCGATGAGATCTGATTTGGTCATAACGTTAAATCTCCTTCCCCGATCACATGCAATATTCATTTTGCCAGGATAAAAAAGGGCGGCGCAATGCCGCCCTTTTCTTGCATCAAGGATTACTCACCCTTGGCGGCTTTGAACGCTTCCATCATAGCATTGCTGAACACAACTTCTTCTTGTTGGTTCAGGTTATCGATAGCAACACGCTCATCAGCCTCGTCCTTAGCACGGACAGACAGGCTTACGGTGCGGTTCTTACGATCAACGCCCATGAATTTAGCTTCAACTTCGTCACCAACAGACAGCACCAGAGTGGCGTCTTCTACGCGGTCACGAGCAGCGTCGGAGGCACGCAGGTAGCCTTCTACGCCATCAGCCAGTTCGATAACGGCACCTTTGGCATCAACCTCGGTAACCTTACCCTTCACGATAGCACCTTTCTTGTTGTCAGCCAGGTACTTGTTGAACGGGTCTTCTTCGATCTGCTTGACACCCAGGGAGATGCGCTCACGCTCCGGATCCACTTGCAGAACAACGGCTTCGATCTCGTCGCCTTTCTTGAATTCACGCACGGCTTCTTCGCCCTGGTTGTTCCAGGAGATGTCAGACAGGTGAACCAGGCCGTCGATGCCGCCATCCAGACCGATGAAGATACCGAAGTCAGTGATGGACTTGATCTTGCCGGAAACACGGTCGCCTTTGGCGTGAGTTTCGGCAAACAGCTGCCACGGGTTGGATTTGCACTGCTTCAGACCCAGAGAGATACGACGACGCTCTTCGTCGATGTCCAGAACCATCACGTCAACCACGTCGCCAACGTTAACAACTTTGGACGGGTGGATGTTCTTGTTGGTCCAATCCATCTCGGATACGTGTACCAGGCCTTCAACGCCTTCTTCGATTTCAACGAAGCAGCCGTAGTCGGTCAGGTTGGTCACGCGGCCAGACAGACGGGTGGTCTCCGGGTAACGCTTGGCGATAGCAACCCAGGGATCTTCGCCCAGCTGCTTCAGACCCAGGGATACACGAGTACGCTCGCGGTCGAACTTCAGAACCTTGACAGCGATCTCGTCGCCAACGTTGACGATTTCGGAAGGATGCTTAACGCGCTTCCACGCCATGTCGGTGATGTGCAGCAGGCCGTCAACACCGCCCAGATCTACGAATGCACCGTAGTCGGTCAGGTTCTTGACGATACCCTTAACTTCTTGACCTTCTTGCAGGTTAGCCAGCAGGCTTTCGCGCTCGGAGGTGTTCTCGGTCTCGATCACGGCACGACGGGAAACAACAACGTTGTTGCGCTTCTGGTCCAGCTTGATGACTTTGAACTCGAGTTCTTTGTTTTCCAGGTGAGCGGTGTCACGGATCGGACGCACGTCAACCAGAGAACCCGGCAGGAAGGCACGGATGCCGTTCAGTTCAACGGTGAAACCACCCTTGACCTTGCCGTTGATGATACCGATAACGGTAGCTTGCTCTTCGTAAGCCTTCTCAAGCTGCAGCCAGGCTTCGTGGCGCTTGGCTTTTTCGCGGGACAGCTTGGTTTCGCCGAAACCATCTTCGATAGAGTCCAGAGCCACGTCAACGGTGTCGCCGACGTTGATTTCCAGCTCGCCCATGGCGTTCTTGAATTCTTCAGCCGGGATAGCGGACTCGGATTTCAGACCGGCGTCAACCAGTACGAAACCGTTCTCGATAGCAACGACAGTACCCTTGACGATGGAACCTTGACGGGTTTCAACGGCGTTCAGGGACTCTTCAAAGAGTTGAGCAAAAGATTCGATCATTGTTTATGTCACAAATGAAACATCCACTTGCAATCCGGCACAAGCGGGGCTGTTTTAAATAATCTGCGCCATCCTTGGTGCAGACGACCGGATGTCAGCTTGCGCTGGCATCACCAAGTTGTTGCTCTGCATAGGCGAGTACTGTTGCCAGCACTTCATCTATGGTCATGGCGGTAGAGTCTACCACCAGAGCATCTTCTGCCGGTTTCAGGGGTGCAGTAGCGCGATTTCTGTCGCGATCGTCACGTTCCCGAATCTCGGTTAAAAGACGCTCAAAGTTAACATCAAAGCCCTTATCTTGCAACTGCTTATAGCGACGCTGGGCCCGTTCTTCGGCACTGGCGTCGAGGAAAATCTTCACCTCGGCCTCGGGGAAAACAACTGTGCCCATGTCACGACCATCGGCAATCAGACCCGGGGCCTGACGAAAAGCACGCTGACGGCGCAGCAAGGCTTCGCGCACCCGGGGGAAGGCGGCGATTTTACTGGCAGCATTACCCACTTCTTCGGTGCGGATGGTGCGGGAGACATCTTCCCCTTCCAGGATCACCTTGACCAAATCGCCCTCAACCTGAAATTGCACATCCAGATTGGCAGCCAGCGGCACCAGTGAGGCTTCACTGTCCAGCTCTACATCGTGATGCAGGGCGGCCAGGGACAACACCCGATAGATGGCGCCCGAGTCCAGCAAGTGCCAACCCAGCTTCTCAGCAAGCAGCTGACACAAGGTGCCTTTACCTGCACCACTGGGGCCATCAATTGTCATTACGGGGGCCATCTGAGGCATAACTTCTCTCCTGCACTGTGTTGCTCCCATCCCGAAGGGGTGGGTTAATGGGCGCCGATTATACCCGAATGTGGTGAGCCTGGCAGTCATCAATCCGCACAAAGGGCCAAAACTCCGACGGACAGCTGTGCTTGTATCTCATTTGGAGATTTCATTAAGCAATGCAGGAACTTGTTCTTATGGTCGTTCCTGACAAGGCGCGCTAAACTGGCCCCCTTTTTTGAGCCGTTAGTAGTAAGGAGCAACCTATGAGCAGCGTTACCCTCGTGGCCAAATCCAAATTGCCAACCCCCTGGGGCACCTTCACGCTGGTAGGTTTTCAGGAAACCGGCACAGGCAAAGATCACGCCGCACTGGTGATGGGCGACATTACCGGTGAAGAGCCCGTGCTGGGCCGGATCCACTCAGAGTGCCTGACCGGCGACGCCCTGTTCAGCCTGCGTTGTGACTGCGGTTTCCAGTTGCAGGCGGCCATGGAGAATATCGCCAAAGCCGGTCGTGGCGTGTTGCTGTATGTGCGTCAAGAGGGTCGTGGCATCGGCTTGCTCAACAAGATCCGCGCCTATCACCTGCAGGATCAGGGTGCCGATACCGTGGAGGCCAACGTGGCCCTTGGTTTTGCCGCCGACATGCGCGATTACACCATCTGCGCCGATATGCTCAAGCAGCTTGAAGTCAAGTCTCTCAAACTGATGACCAACAACCCGCGCAAGATGAAAGCCATGGAATCCTTCGGTATTCCGGTGGCCGAACGGGTACCGTTGCAGGAAGGGCGCAATCCCCACAACGAGTTCTATCTGTCGACCAAGGCCAACAAGCTGGATCATATGCTGAAGAAGTGAGCCTGCGTTGACGAATGTCAGATAGTCAAACGCCTCCCATTGGGAGGCGTTTTTCTTGGGATGACCACACATCAACCCAAGCTATCTAAGTGGCACGGTCAGATTGGCCAGCAGAGCTTCAAGCTCTTCGCCAGTGCGGGCAGCACAGTATTGTTCGACCCGCTCGCGGGTCAATTGCGGCGCGAGACGTTCAATCAGATCGTAGAGATAGCCGCATAAAAATGCCCCTCTGCGCAACCCGATAGCAGCTACACCGCCTGGTAGCCAGGGCGCCGTTTTGAGCACCAGATCCCCATCGCGCTGGGGCTCCCAGGCAAAGGTTGCCATCACCCCGATGCCCATCCCTTGTCTGACATAGGTCTTGAGCACATCGCTGTCGCTCGCACAGCAGGAGATCCGGCTCTCGGCATGAGCGCAATCAGAGCCATGTGCAGCAGAGAGCGCCCTTCCATCGGTCACCAATGCAAACTCCACCAGCTCGGCCGGGGTCAGCGATGTTGCTTTGGCCAACGGATGCTCCTTTGGCAGCACCAAGCCCCGTTGCCACTGAAAAGAGGGGAGCATCAGCAGATCGCTCCCCTCCTCCGGTTCATCCGCCAGCAGCAGATCGGCCGCGCCATCATGCACGGCTGCGCGACACTGCGCAGCACTCCCTTGCATCACAGTTACGGCAACTTTGGGAAAGCGGGCCATGAACCCCTTGAGGATGGCGGGCAGAATATAACGGGCTTGCAGATGAGTGGCGGCAATGGTGAGGGTTCCCTGCTCCGGATGCACATGCTGCCTGGCCATGACCTTGATGGTGGCGACCTTGTCCAGCACCTCCTCGGCCACTTTGATCACATCACGACCTATGGGGGTGATTTGGGTCAAGTGTTTGCCGCTGCGCTCGAAGATCTGGATCCCCAGCTCATCCTCCAGCATCCGCACCTGTTTGCTGATCCCGGGCTGGGAGGTAAAGAGGCTCTCGGCGGTGGCCGACAGATTCAGCCTGTGGTTGGCCACCTCGACGATATAGCGCAATTGCTGCAATTTCATGGTGTAGCCCTCAAGCGAACCCACCGTTAATAGTAACAAACTTTCAGCAATGGCCCGCCACCATCAGGCCGGGCGATCCTTAAGTAGAAAATCGCGCAAGGCACGGTTGGCCATGGAGAGCGGATCGCCACGCCGCCACGCCACGCAGAGATCGAGATAGATGGGCGGGTCGAAGGGCACGCCACTCAGATCTGGCTCCTCTTCCAGCACCATCCGCAAGAAGGTTGTCACAGCAAAGCCTTGCCGCACCACCGCCTTGAGCAGAGGGATAAGATTGCTCTCGAAGGCGATATCGGGTTCAACGCCCAGGCTCTGGGCCAGCGCCTCCATATGCTCCCGGTGATAAAAGCCACGGCGAAACAGCGCCAGCTCCTGAGCGAAAAACTGCGAGAGGGTGACGGCCGATGCGCCACGCAAGGGGTGATCGTCCCCCACCACCATCAACATCTCTTCGCTCAGCAGATGTGCCCCCTCGATGGCGGGGGGGAGATCACTGGTGATGAGAATGGCCAGATCGAGGGAGCCATCCACCATCCGGCTGAGCAGCTCGCGGGTACCGGCCTCCTCAACACGGATCTTGAGGCCGGGGTAGCGGTGCTTGAAGGCCATCAGACGAGGGGGGAAATAGTAGGAGCCCATCATATAGGGGATCCCGATCCGCACCTCCCCCCGCTCCAGCCCCTTGAGCTCGGCCATCTCGGCCTCGGCCTGATGCATCTGCAGCAACAGACGCTCGGCATGGCGACAGAGCACCTCTCCCTCAGGGGTGAGCCGTACCGCCCGGTCCTGTCGATCAAACAGCCGCAATTCGAGCTGCTGCTCCAGCTTGGCGATGGCCATGCTGATGGCCGGTTGTGCCACATGCAGACTGTTGGCTGCCTTGGTAAATGAGCCGGCATCCCTGACCGCCAGCAGATAAGTGAGCTGTTTCAGATCCATGTATCAATTCATCTTATGAGATGGATAACTTAAATATATTATATTTATAACCGCAAGGACTCTACCCTGACCAAAAGTAGTCAGGACAATACGCAATGATTGAAGTTGGAAGTCGCGAGTGGATACGTGCAACCCTGGCCCTCAGCCTGGGCTCTTTTCTGGTGTTTCTGAACCTCTACCAGACCCATCCCCTGTTACCCCTGATCGCCGAGGTCTTCTCGGTCAACTCCCTCTCGGCCAGCTGGACCCTGGCAGGATGCACTGCAGGCCTCGCCGCCTCCCTGCTGATCTGCGCCAGACTGGCGGATCGCCATGGCCGTCGGCAAGTCATGCTGGGTACCCTCACCCTGGCGATCCTGCTCTCACTGTTGATCCCGCTGGTTGAGCAGTTTGGTTCCCTGCTGTTGCTGCGCATCCTGCAGGGCGCGCTGCTGGCAGGGCTGCCCGCGACCGCGATTGCCTATATGGGGGAAGAGTTCAGCAAACGGGCGCTGCTCTCGGCGGTGGGGGTCTATATTGCCGCCAACTCCCTCGGTGGCATTGCCGGTCGGGTGGTCGGCGGTCTGTTGGCGGGCTGGTTTGGCGACTGGCAGCATACCTTTCTGGGGATTGGTGTAATCAGCCTGTTACTGCTGCCGCTGGTCTTCTGGCTGCTGCCCCATCAGACCCGCTTTGTGGCGAGCGCCCCCGTTCGCGGCCAATTTGCTCACGCCTTGCAACAACACCTGACCAATCCCTTGCTGGTAGGGGCCTATCTGATTGGCGGCCTCAACTTTATGGTGTTTCTGAACCAGTTCAGCTACCTCACCTTCTTGCTGGCCAAGCCCCCCTTCTCCCTGCCCACCCAGTGGCTCGGCATGCTATTTCTCACCTATCTCTCGGGAACGGTGGCCTCCTCCTTGAGCGGCCGCTTTGCCAACCGCTGGGGGGCACAACGCATGCTGCTGGTCGGGATCGCCCTGATGGCTATCGGCAGTCTGTGGCTGCTGCAGGGCAGTCTGCTCGGGATCCTGAGCGGCTTGCTGGTCTCCAGCTTCGGTTTTTTCCTGGCACACGCCTGCGCCAGTGCCTGGGTGGGTCATCATGTCGAACACAACCGGGCCCTCGCCTCCTCCCTCTATCTGGTGGCCTACTATCTGGGGGCGAGTCTGGGGGGACTTTACCTGCACCCCTTCTGGGAGCAAGGCGAGCTGGGCGGTCTGGTCATGGGAATTGAACTGGTCCTCATCCTGACGGCGGGCTTGAGCCTCTGGCTCGGCCGTCTCAAGCAGCGAAGCCAATCGCCACTCTCTGCCCAGCAACCACACCGACACGGGTAACGGGATCAGCGCAAACAGGGCCACCCACGAGCAGATAGCGCTCTCGCAACCAAGCACCGCCAGATAACAAAAGGGGTCACACCGGTGACCCCTTTTGCTGCGTTATTCAAGAGCCTGTCAGGCTCGCACCGCATTTAGAGCAGGATCACTCCTGATCGAAATAATCCGCAGGCACCGCGACCACAGCACCGGTCGCCACCTCTTCGGCGATCACCTCAGCCAGCGGGCGCAGATGAAACTTGATCTGTCCGGAGGGCAACATCAGGCCAATATCGGGGTTGCGGGTATCCTGCATGTTGCCGGTTTTGAATGGCAGCTCGGGATAGCTCGCTACCAGATCTTGCAGTGAAGTGACCACCAGCTCGATATGTTCCAGCCCCGCCTGATGGACGCGACCCGGTTTCGGTGCAGCCAGCTCGATACAGGGTACCTGTACCTCATCAGCCAACAGCGGCTGATGCAACTGATAAGTGGCGATGGGACGTCCGCCAATCATACCCTCCACCAGCAAGGTACCTGCCTCAGCCAGCACAGCACATAGCGCGCCGTACTCCTGCAGGGTAGCCGCCCGATAACAGAGGTGATCGACCGTTGGCCGGGAAATGGTGACGCCACTGGCGGCCAGTTCGGCCAACAGCTGAGAAACAAATGGGGCCATTGGCCCCAGTGTGGAATCGAGTGGGTGGGACATGCTTACCATTTCTTCTTGGGTTGAAACAGGACATCGAGCTCGTCAGCTTCCTTGTCCTTGATGTTTTGCAGATCCTGCGCGCTATTTTGCTGCTGCAGCTCTTCAAGCTCCTTGAGCCCCTGACGCATATCTTCTTCACGGGCCAGCAGATAGGGATCCTTGTCGCCCACGCTCGCCATGGCCGACAGACCCTTGGTATAGAGCTGGCGGCATGTACCATATTGGCCCTGAATGCGAGCATCCATCGCCCGCTTGACCAGATTGGAGATGTTGATCTTGAGCTGCATCAGCTCAAGGCGGCGCTCTTCCTGGGCAAACCCCTGAGGGTCAATCTTGCCCTTGTTGTGCTCGACCCGCAGCACGGCCCGCATCTTCTTGACCAGCTGCAGCATCTGGATCGCCTGACGATCGGACTCCGGGGTCTTGAACTGACCCTCATCCTGCACGCTGTAGTTCTCCTGCACATTCTTGATCTGGGTCTGCACATCAACGATGCGCTGCTTGATCTGATTGTTCGGCATCACCTGGGCGATGGCGCGATAGGCATCGAGGATCCGGTGCTGCAACAGCAACACCATGTTCTTGGAGAAAGGCACCAGATTGACGTTCAGCAACACCTCTTCGGTCTCGTCAGCCACCGTCTTGTGTCTGGCAACGGCGTGACGCTTGTCCGCCTCTGCCTTCTGCTTATATTGCTGCACCACGTTATAGGCGATAACCAAAAACAGGAGTGCGCCAATAGACAGCAATACCAAAGTTAAAATCATAGGATGTCCAAACCCCTGTTCCTATCCAATTGCGTGATCCTACAACAGCTTACCCACTTAAGGTAGCCTGCAGATCCCCCCTTGCCCACGATTTGTCACCAAGCTGTGCCCCCGGTCTCAGGGAGAGATTGCAGGATCAGGGGATGATGACCATGACGGTCACCTCCCCATAGTATCGCCCATCAGCGCCATTACTTGAGGTTAAAGCCCCGCGATTGCAGGAATCCCAGCATGAAAGGTCGGGACTCCTTGCCCAGAATGGCGCGGATCTGGCCGCTCCAGGTCTGCTGCTTGTTGTTGCTGCTACGGGCCTGATAGTAGTCCGCGATCTGCTGATCGTACCGGGCCAGCAGGTCGCGATCCAGCTCGTGCTGGTAGCGCTCCTGATGCACCACCAATCCCCTGGGCAGACGGGGTTTCTGCTCCGGCTGCTGGGCAGGATGACCAAGGCAGAGGCCAAACAGCGGGATCACCTGATGGGGCAAGCCGAGCAGTTCGCTCACCTCGGCCGGATGGTTGCGAATGCCGCCGATATAGACCCCGCCCAGCCCCAGCGACTGCGCCGCCAGCAAGGCGTTTTGCGCCATCAGGGCGCCGTCGATGGCTCCGATCAGCAACTGCTCCGCATAGCCGGTCTGGGCCTCGGGCACGATCTGGGTGTGGCGGTGGTAATCGGCGCAGAACACCAGAAACTCGGCCGCCTGCACCACATAGGGTTGATTGCCCGCCAGCATGGCCAACTGCTGACGCGTATCGGGCTCGCAGACTCGCACAATACTGGTCACCTGCAAAAAGCTCGAGGTTGAGGCGGACTGGGCGGCGGCGAGAATGGCATCCAGCTGCTGCGGGGCGATCGGCTCGGCAGTGAACTGACGAATGGAGCGATGGGAAAGGATAAGATCGATGGTCTGATTCATGGCACCTCCAAAATGAGGTAACACCATAGCGAAAAAAACGAGGGAGCCCAAGGCTCCCTCGCACACCCAGCTTAAGGGGCCGGATAGACGTAAGGGGCTTGCAACCCGAGCGGGAAGCCGAGCGCCCAGTAGAGCAGCAGGAAAATCGTCCAGCTCACCAGGAAGGCCAGCGAGTAGGGCAGCATCATGGAGACCAGGGTACCGATCCCGGTGCTCTTCACATACTGCTGGCAATAGACCACCACCAGCGGGAAGAAGACCATCAGCGGGGTGATGATGTTGGAAGCAGAATCCCCGACCCGATAGGCCGCCTGGGTCAGCTCGGGGGAGATCCCCACCGCCATCAGCATGGGTACCAGGATCGGGCTGATCAGCGCCCACTTGGCGGAGGCCGAGCCGACTACCAGATTGACGGTGGCGGTGAGCAGGATCATCCCGACGATGGTCACTTCACCGGGCAGCGCCAGCGCATGGAGCACTTCGGCACCGGAGAGGGCCAGCAGGGTGCCCAGGTTGGAGTCACCAAACGCCTTGATAAAGAGCGCGCAGAAGAAGGCCATCACCATGTAGGAGCCCATCTTGTTCATGGTGGCCGACATGGCATCGATCACATCCTTGCCACTCTTGAAGCTACCTGCGACAAAGCCGTAGACAATCCCAGGCAGGATAAAAAGCAGGAAGATGAGCGGCACTATGGACTTCATCACCGGCGCGGCGAAGGTGGTCAGGGAGCCATCGGCAGCACGCAGCGGTGAATCGCTCGGGGAGAGCGCCAGCGCCAGCAGCACGATAGCCGCCAGCATGGCAAACCCGGCCCAGTTGAAGGCCCGGCTCTCTTGCGCGCTGTAGCGCCCCATCTCGTCGGCACTCTCCAGATCCGCGTTGAGCGCCACATGCTTGAGGCGCGGCTCCACCACCTTTTCGGTGACGAACCAGCCGACGCAGATGATCAGCAACGAAGAGGCACCGGTAAAGATGATGTTGCACAGGGTGTTGACCATGTAGTCAGGATCGAGCAACTGAGCGGCGGACTGGGTAAAACCCTGCAGCAGCGCATCCCCGCCGGAGGGCAGGAAGTTGGCGGCAAAACCGCCGGAGACACCGGCAAAGGCAGCTGCGATCCCCGCCAGCGGATGGCGTCCGGCAGCGTGGAAGATGATGCCACCGATGGGGATCACCAGCACATAACCCGCATCTGCGGCGGTGTGGCTGACGATCGCTACAAGGATCAGCATGGGAGTGAGAAAACGGGCAGGCGTCACTTTCAGCAACTTTTTCAGACCGGTATTGATAAAACCGGACTGCTCGGCCACCCCGACCCCGAGCATGGCCACCAGCACGATCCCGAGCGGGGCAAAGCCGGTAAAGGTGGTCACCATGGTGGAGAGAAACTCGGCCAGACCGGCACCGGTCAGCAGGTTGTTGACCACTACCGCCTCCCCGGTACGGGGGTTGACCAGATCAAACTGGAATTGTGACAACACCCAGGAGCCGACCCAGACGATCAGCAAGGCGTAGAGGAACAGCATGGCGGGGTCGGGTAATTTGTTCCCGGCTTTCTCGACGCCATTGAGGAAACGGTTCAGCCAACCTTTGGGAGGGCTGGCCGGACGGTCATTGACAGCAGCATGACTCATTATTGCGATACTCCTTTCCCTAGAAACGAGGTCGCATGCTAGCAATTCCAGTCAATCCGTCTCATGACCGATCGCAAAAGAATGATTAATTTTGATTAAACATTGCGGAATAAAATCCCAAGTTGTGGCCTAACGCACACTTGTTACTCTGCCATCACGGCATCTAGCAGTGGATAACGCCCGACCTGGCACTCCACCACAAAACCGCTCGCCTCGACTTGCGCCACTGTCAGCGGCTTGCTGAACAGATATCCCTGGAACACATGGCACCCCTGGGTCTGCAGTGCGGCCAGCTCGTGAGGCTCCTCCACCCCTTCCGCCATAATCCCCAACCCCAGATTGGTGGCCATGGCCGCAGTCGCCCGGATCACCGGCAAGTTGAGACCGACCACGAAGGAGCGATCCAGCTTGATGTTGTTGATCGGCAACCGGTTGAGATAGGCCAGCGAGGAGTAGCCGGTACCGAAATCATCGATGGCAATCTTGATCCCCTGTTCGCTCAAATCGTCGAGAATGCCGAGGCACCCCTTCATATCGAGCATCAGCACGGTTTCGGTCAGCTCCAGCGTCAACAGGGAGGCATCCACCCCGTGCAGCTCCAGCTGCTGGCGAACTTGCCCGGGCAACGCCGACGAGAGCTGGAAACCGGAGAGGTTGACGGAGACCGGCACCCGCTGATGGAAGCGCTTCTGCCAGCTGGCTACCTGTGCCAGCGCGGTGGAGAGCACCCAGCTGCCGATCTCGCGGATCAGCCCCATCTCTTCGGCCAGCGGGATAAATTCCACCGGCGACACATGGCCGAGCACCGGGTTGTACCAGCGCAGCAGCGCCTCGTAACCGATCAGACGCCGTTTGGCGGCATCGACCTGCGGCTGGTAACAGAGGCTCAGCTCCTGGCGGCCGATGGCCTTGGCCAGAAACTGTTTGAGATTGAGCTTGCGCTGCAGGGTCTGCTGCATGCTGGGGGTGAAACGCTGCCAGCGCAGCCGCCCCATCTGCTTGGCCTGATACATGGCCATGTCGGCACGGGTGATGAGGTTGTCCCCGTCATCCGCATCATCGGGATAGATGGCGATACCGATACTGCCGCCGATGGTCACCTCCGGCAGCCCGCTCAGTTGCAGCGGCTTGGTCATCTGGGAGAGCATCTGATCGGCCACCTCTTGCGCCCGATCCCCCTGATTGCCCAGCGGCACCAGTGCTGTGAATTCATCGCCACCGAGGCGAGCCAGCTCCACATCCCGCGGGCAAATCTGTTTGAGGCGACCGGCGACCCGCTCCAGCAGGCGATCTCCCGCCTTGTGGCCGTAGTTGTCGTTGACCAGCTTGAAGTTGTCCAGATCCATGAACACCAGCGCGAAACGCTCCCCCAGCCCGCAATAGGCCTCAAGGGATTTCATCAAGCCATACCGATTGAGCAGGCCGGTCAGGGAGTCGTGCCAGGCGAGGTGGCGATGCTCCAGCTCTTCGAGTTTGCGATCGGTAATATCCCGCATGGTGAGCAGAATACGGGCCCCCTGCTGGATATAGCGGAACTGATACTGGAACCAGCGCATCCCTTTGAGGGTGCGGCACTCCCCCTCGGTCACCACTTCATCGAGACGGGAGAGCTTCTGGTAGAAGCTATCATCATTGCCGGAGAAAACCTGGGAGAGCTTGGCGATCTGGTGGCCGAAACACATTTCGAAGTGATAGTTGCCACTCTCGAACACACCATGGCTATCGAACAGGCAGGCAAGGGTATCGCCGGTTGCCAGCGAGGACTCCTGATAGAGGGTATCGGAGTCGAGCACCGCTTCGGTCATCATCATCAGCCGGCCAGCCAGTTGAATACCAGAGAGGCGCAGATAGATCTGCTTCTTGACCCCCTTTGGGGAGAGGGTCCACCACTCGTTGTAACTGCGCCCCTGCTGAAAATCACCCAGATAGCGCTGTAGCAGCAGATCGATGGCGGTTGCCATATCGGCAGAGAAGTCGCGGGAGCAGAGTTCGTCGAGAGACGTCGCCTCCCACACGGAGAGCGCGGCGCTGTTTGCCCAGAAAATATGGTGATGCTCGATGTCATAAACCCAGATCGGGGTATGCAGAACATCCATCGTCTTCAGTAACCGTTCGTCAAGCGTATTCATCTGGTCAAGGTCATTCATGCTGGATGGTCACTGGTTAACCGGAAAACAGATCTGGCAAACCGCTAGCTGCAGAATGCAAGGTGCAAATACCTCTCGGCCATTATCCCTTTTCACATAGCCAAGAGCGGACAAAACTATTTCAGATATCAACAACAGGGCAGCCTGTACGGCAATACTACAAAGGACTCAGCCAAGGACCCTGTTAATCCAAGCAAATCAGATAGTCGATTTTTAACTTTTTTCCCCAGTAAAAACAAGCACTAAGAGCTATCCACTCGAGACCTTGAAAGAGCAATTGCATATTTGCTGCGATAAATTTGTTATTAACATTTAAATCAATGGTGGAAATAGTCATCACTCTCTGTCACAAAGCTTCCATTAATTAACCAAGCGGATGGATAAACAGCCAAAAAAACGCCAAATCGGACAAAAATAGTTCACTAAGGCGGAATTGATATACCCCAAATTCATTTTTCAACAGGCAATGAGCAAAACCCGAATATATGATCTGCATCACATTGGCAGTGGATGGCAAACCACCCCGGCTGAGCACGCAGAGCAACCCTGCGTCCTTCCATCAGGTTGCAATATCGGCCTTCGCCTGCGGTTATAGCGGAACAAATCAGGGAATATGGCAAACATCACTGCCGCAGTACCATTTGGCATCGTGCCGGAATAATCACCAGCTTGGGGAAACTGAGATGACGGGCGGGTGGAGAACTGATATCAACAGAAATCGAATCCAGATCAATTAAACGCTGAATTACCCTTGCCAACCCGGAACGCTCTTTTTATGGTTGCCCCCTTGTTACACCCAGAACAGCGTTTATGAAGCACATCGAAGAGTTCTACCTGTTCGTCAAGGTGGTGCAAGAGGGAGGATTCTCCCACGCTGCAGCCGCACTGGGCATGCCAACAGGCACCATCAGTCGACGCATTTCCCAGCTGGAAGAGCAACTGGGTTGCTCCCTGCTACATCGCTCTACCCGCAAGCTCCGCCTTACCGATGATGGCCTCAGATACTACGAACGTCTCTGCACGCCACTCGCACAAATCGAGCAGGCCACCAGCGAGATCCAGGGTCAAGAGGCCGACATCACCGGGCTTATCCGGATAGCTGCGCCGATCGCACTCTCCAACACCATCCTCATCGATATGCTGGCCGAATTTGGGCTGCACTATCCCGAGGTACAGTTCGATATCACCCAGACCAATGATCACCAGCACCTGTTCGACAATGATCGGGATCTGGTGTTCTTCAACGGTGAGCTGCCCCAGTCGCTGCCCAATGCGATCTGTCTCGGCCATATCGAGTACGGCCTGTTTGCCTCACCACTCTATTTGACCAAGAAGGGCACTCCCTCCCATCCCAACCAGCTGGAAGAGCATGATCTCATCTACTGCTGGCCTCACCAGCACTGGCAGCTGACCGACAAGGATGGCCAGAGCGTCTGCATCAAACGCAGCGCCAAACTGACCGTCAACCAGACCCAGGCCGCGGTACGCGCAGCCCGGCGTCATCTGGGGATCGTCAACGCCCCGCTGCACTATCTGAGCAGCTTCCTCCATGACGAGCAGCTGGTGCCGGTACTGACCGACTGGCAAACCGGCAATCGCCCCTTCTACATGTTGTGTTGCCAGCACCAGTTCGCTCCGTTGCGTGTTAAGATGTTCGTTGAATTTGTTGAAAAATACTCAGCACGCTATCGCAATCGGCAGTGGGACAACCAATTTTCACAAGGTGATAGCCTCACCCATTGCATCTGACCGTTAGCGGGCCACACTTATAGCATCCCTTGCCAACAGAGCCTGCCTAACGCCATGAATGTATTGATATGTGATGACTCCGGGTTCGCCCGCAAACAGCTGGCGCGGGCGCTCCCGGCCGACTGGAAAGTCGATTTGCACTACGCAGCCAATGGTCTCGAAGGGATCGAACAGGTGCTGATGGGTCATGGCGATCTCATCTTCCTCGATCTGACCATGCCGGAAATGGACGGTTACGGCGTGCTGGAGACCCTCCAACGGGAGGGTCTGCGCAACAAGGTGATCGTGGTCTCCGGGGATATCCAACCAGAGGCCTATCAACGGGTCATGGGGCTGGGGGCGCTCGATTTCATCAAGAAACCCGCCGCCCCAGAAACCCTGCTCGCCCTGCTCAAACAACACGGTTTCTGGAGTGCCGCCCCGAGCGGTCAACCAAGCTCCCCCGAGCAGCTGACAAGCGGCGTGGTAGCCGATGCAGGCGTCAAGATCCCCCCCGAAATCCGCGATGTCTATCAGGAGCTGGCCAACGTCTCCATGGGTCAGGCAGCTGACTTGCTGGCTCGTCTGCTCAACGCCTTCGTGGTACTGCCTATCCCCAACGTCAACGTGCTGGAAGTATCAGAGTTGCATATGGCTCTCTCGGCCGCTGCGGATTCAGATACCCTCTCCGCCGTCTGTCAGGGGTTTATCGGGGCGGGGATCGCCGGTGAAGCGCTGATCCTGTTCCATGACTCCAGCTTCAAAGATTTGGCCAAGCTGATGAACCATCAGGGGACGCTGGACCGCACCGCCGAACTGGAGCTGCTGATGGATACCGCCAACGTGCTGATCGGCGCCTTCCTGCGCGGCTACGCCAACCAGCTCGACACCCCCTTTAGTCAGGGGCACCCGGTGGTGCTCGGCCAGCACAGACCCATCAACGAGCTGATCAACACCAACAAGAGTCGCTGGCGCCGCACGCTCGCCATCGAGATCAACTACCGGATCCAGGATTACGCGGTGCAGTGTGATCTGCTGCTGCTGTTTACCGAAGATTCCATCGCCACCATGAACAACAAAATCATGCACATGCTCTAGGAGTGACTATGGAAATCCGTGAATTTCATTGGCTGATGAACATAGTCCAGAACCTGGACGTAGGCCTGGTAGTGCTCGACAAGGAGTACAAGGTACAGGTGTGGAACGGCTTTATGGAGAGCCACAGCGGCCGACTGGCCAGTGACGTGCGCGATGGCGTACTGTTCGAGCTCTTCCCCGATGTGGACAGAGCCTGGTTCGAGCGCAAGGCCAACATGGTCTTCAAGCTCAACAACCGCGCCTTCAGCACTTGGGAGCAGAAGCCCTATCTGCTACGTTTCTCCAACTATCGCCCCATTACCGGCTCTGCCCCCCATATGTTCCAGAACCTGACCCTGGTGCCACTGGCCGATTTCGGCGGTCAAGTAACCCATATCGCGGTGATGATCTACGACGCCACCGATGAGGCCATGCTGATGAGCGGCCAGCGGCAGGCTTGAGCTTGCAGCAAATAACAGAGGGCGCCGCGGCGCCCTCTGTTATTTCGGTATGAACAGGTCTTGGTATAACCTCTACCTCACCAGCCGTCTCAACGCGCTCCGAGATACTCGGTGAAGGCGTCGATCACCTCTTCAATATCGTCATCGTTGATTTGCAGATGGGTCACCAGCCGCAGCTCGCCGTAACCGGAGAAGAGGATCCCCCTCTCCTTCATAAAGGCCAGCAAAGGGGCAGACTCCCCCTCACGCAGCCGCAGGAACACCATGTTGCTCTGCACCAGCGAGAGGTCGAGCTCGATGCCCGGCAGTGCAGCTAACCCTTCGGCCAGCCGTTTGGCACGGCGGTGATCATCGGCCAGGCGGGTCACATGCTGCTCGAGGGCAAACAGACCGGCTTGCGCCAGAATCCCCGCCTGACGCATGCCACCTCCCAGCATCTTGCGTAGGCGGCGCGCACGGGCGATGAAATCGTGGCTGCCCACCAGCAGAGAGCCCACCGGTGCGCCCAACCCCTTGGAGAGGCAAATCGAGATGCTGTCAAACGGTGCAGCGATCACCTCGACCGGGGTCTCGCTGGCCACGGCGGCGTTAAAGAGCCTGGCGCCATCGAGATGAAGCTTCAAGCCGCGCTCGGCAACGAATGCCCCCATCTCCTGCAGATAGGAGAGCGGCAGCACCTTGCCGTTGTGGGTGTTCTCAAGGCAGATCAGGCGAGTCTGGACGAAGTGGGCATCATCAGGGGCCAGCGCAGCCTTGATATCATCGAATGCCAGCGTGCCATCGCGCTGCATCGGCAAGGGTTGCAGGGCCACGGAGCCCAGCACGGCACTCCCCTGCGCTTCATAGCGATAGATGTGAGCGGCGTTGCCGAGGATGGCCCCCTCACCGCGTTGACAGTGGCTCATCACCGCCAACAGATTGGACATGGTGCCGGACGGCACAAACAGCGCCGCCTGTTTGCCCAGCAATCTGGCCCCAAAGGCCTCCAGCGCGTTGACGCCCGGATCTTCACCATAGACATCGTCACCGACTTCAGCGTGGAGCATGGCTTGACGCATGGCGTCAGTAGGCTGGGTGACGGTGTCACTTCGTAAATCGATATAGCGCATGAGATCCCTCCTGAAACAGGAGAGTGACGTTAGCCATGCGCCCCTCGCTTGGCAAGGGGCGCATGAGCAGAATGTGAAGCCAATAGACGTCCATAGAACCCGCAGGCGGGATTTACCAAGGCAGCGGCTGACCGTTGAGATCCAGTAGCTGACCCGATTGGGTCAACGATAACCCCTTGATGAGATTGAGCAGTTTCACCGCCACCTCGGCAGGCTCCTGCAATTGCTCCGCAGGCAACTCGCTCAGAAAGGGGGTGTTCATCGGGGAGTCCATCAAGCCGGGCGCCACCGCTACCACCCCCGCTTGCGAGAAACGTTGCGCCCACTCGAGGGCCAGGGTTTTCACCCCCATGTCGAGGGCCGCCTTGCTCATCCGGTAGCTGTAACGCCCCCCCTCCAGATTGGAGGTGATGGAGCCCGCCAGATCGGAGATGGCACAGAGCCACAGCGGATGGTCATTGCCCATCAACCGACTGAAACGGGCAGCCAGCGCCAGTGTTGGCCAGGCATTGGCCAGCAGGCTGTCGCACAGCCACTTGGGGTGCACCTCTTCGACCCGCTGCTCTGGCATAAAGCTGACATCGTGCAACAGGCCGATGGTGTTGATTACCACAGTGGGAAGCGGATCGGTGTCGTAGAGGGTAAACAGGGCGTCGAACGAGATGGCGTCCACCTCTTGCAGCGGGAAGAAGGCCGCCATCTCGATCCCTTTTGGATAGGTGCGCCCGGCCAGAAGGAAGGACTCCCCCCTTGCCATCAGCTCTCTTGCCAGCGCCGAGCCCAGCGCACCGCTTCCGAGGATCAAGTAGCTCATCGCCCATTCCATGGAGAGTTATCTTGCTTAGAGCGTATCAGAATAATCAACCGGCCGTGACACGACCAAAGGGTAATATGCCCCTCATCACGCTTCCCCCAGATGGCGACCAAACTCCCGCGCCAGCGCCAAGTCGAGAAAACCGTCCGCTCTCTTGTGGGTGCGCAAAAACTGGTAATAGGCGAGCAGGGTGACCAGTGCCTCCTCATCGGGCAGCCCCACCCCGGGTTGCTGCTCGCCCAGCAGTAGTTGCGCCGCTGCCAGCGCCTCCCTGTCTACCACTTCCGCCTGACGGTAGAGATAACCGCAGCCGGTTGCCAGCCACTCCAACGAGCAGTTGGCCCCCATGGCGATCTGGTTGGCCCGCGCCAGGCCAGGCTCGGCTCCCTTTAAATATTTGCGGATCAGCGCTTCACTGAGCCCCACCTTGCGGGCAAACGCGCTCACGCTCATCTCCCCGATCAGGCTCTGCAAGCGCTCGGCAAATCCTTCCATCCAACTCTCTCCTACTCTGCGATCAGAACCAAAGTTCGAATCATGCCACTGCCCATTATTGCTTTGCCAGCCACATGAGGCCAAGATGCCCGCAGTCATCTATGTTGCACATCGTTTTCGCATCGTGTTTTTCAAGGAGTCAACCATGTCTGTATCCCGTGTCGCCCTGCATCCGCAAGGCCCCACCTTCTCTCGCCTCATCATGGGTTACTGGCGCCTGATGGAGTGGCAGCTCTCTCCGGCCGCTCTGCTCGATCTGATGAAATATCATCTGGATCTGGGGGTCACCACCATCGATCACGCCGATATCTATGGTGGCTACCAGTGCGAAGAGGCCTTTGGTCACGCCCTGCGCCTCGAGCCTTCCCTGCGCAGCCGGATGGAGATCGTCACCAAGTGCGGTATTGCCCTCACCGCCAAGCCGGAGCATGCTCTCAACCACTACAACACCGGCAAGGACCATATCATCGCCAGCGCCGAGGCCTCGCTGCGCAAGCTCGGCACCGACCATCTGGACCTGCTGCTGATCCACCGCCCGGATCCCCTGATGAACGCAGATGAAGTGACCGACGCCTTTATCACCCTGAAACAGGCGGGCAAGATCAAGCACGCCGGGGTATCCAACTTCACCGCCCGTCAGTTCGAGCTACTGCAATCGCGCCTCCCCTTCCCGCTGGTCACCAACCAGCTGGAGATCTCACCGCTTCATCAGGAGGGAACCCTCGATGGTACCCTGGATCAGTGCCAGCAGCTTGGCATCAAGCCGATGGCCTGGTCATGTCTCGGCGGCGGCCGACTGTTCAGCGATGACGCCTATGCCCCGCTGCGTGCCGAACTGGAGCAGATCCGTCAGGAAGTGGGCGCCCAGACTATCGAGCAGGTGGTCTACGCCTGGGTAATGATGCTGCCAAGCCAGCCGCTGCCATTGATTGGCTCCGGCAAGCGGGAGCGGATTGCTGCCGCCGTGGCCGCCGAATCTGTCGAGCTGAACCGCCAGCAGTGGTTCCGCATCCGCAAGGCGGCGCTCGGTTACGACGTCCCCTGATAACAGCAAAACGTCCAGAAACAAAAACGGCATGGGGAAAACCCATGCCGTTTTTTTATTGCCGAGGCACCTTAGCGGTGGCGCTGTTGCGGGCGACCACGGGGAGCATCTGTCTTCGGTTTGGCCTGGTTGACGGTGATGGTACGGCCACCGACTTCTGTGCCATGCAGGCCAGCGATGGCCTTTTCGGCATCACCATTGACCGGCATTTCAATAAAACCAAACCCCTTTGACTGGCCGGTATCGCGGTCGATGATGATATCAACCTTGTCGACCTGTCCAAACTGGCTGAACAGGGTTTTCAGTTCGTCGGCCGTCATCCGGTACGACAGATTTCCTACGTAAATCTTCATGCCATCCACTCTCGATTCAAGGTGCCTTCTCTATGCAATTCCCAGCATAACGGTAAGGGCACAACCCCTATGCCGGACCTGCCATGGCTTCATGCCGTGGCCTTCTCCACACTGTCGTCAAGTGATTGATCTCTTGGGTTAACAGTGCAGACAAGATCAATTCGAGTCACTGGCAGTATCTGAGCTTTGCCGGGAATTGTCGAGAAAATAGTCGACTCAGGCCGATTGCAGATCTGACAACCGTTGCGCCAGCATCCGGCGACCGTGCCAGGCCCGTTTAAAGCCGAAGCGATAGACAGACGGGCTCACCAGATGCAGCTCCCCTGCCTTGAGATCCAGCAAGGCCATGGCCGCCGCCAGCTCCTCTTCACTCAGCTGCAGATCGAGGCTGAAGTCGAGCCACTGGCCGTCGTGACCCACTCGCCGCTCCCGCTCGAGCGCCACCAGCTGGTTGCGGGGCAGCGCCAGCGCCTCATCCTTGTTGCCATTGAGCAGATAGATATGCTGTTCGTCCCACCCCAGCTCCGCCAGGCGCCAGGGCTGCCAGCTGCGGGGCAGCGACACCATGATCCCGGTGATGCCACCAAAGACCACGCCCACCCAGTTGAGCAACGCCATGGCGCCCCAGCCATCCCACAAGGAGGCCGCCACCACGCCCCAACTCACCAGCAACAGCAGAAAAATGACGCAGCGATAGCGCACCGCTGGCGGCATCAACAGCTGCACCTGCGAACCGGCAAGCAAGGATGTAATACGCATGAAAAGCTCCTGTCATCACGAAATGGCGCCATTGTGAATAGCCATCAGGATGCTGACAAGGGGGTTTTCTTTGTCATCCCCCTATAAAATCAATACCATGGCGTAAATGATTCTCAGTGGAACCCGCTTCTTGACCAGCTCGCAACCCTGTGTGCGCTTTTGTGGCGTCGACAAATTCTATGGCGATTTTCAGGCTCTTCATCACATCGATCTCACCATTGAACGGGGAGAGAAGTGGGTCATCTGTGGCCCGTCAGGCTCGGGAAAATCGACCCTGATCCGCACCATCAACGGGCTGGAGGGGATCGACGACGGCCAGCTGTTCCTGTTTGGCGAGCCGGTGACCCCTTCCTACCTGCGCCGCCTGCAAGGTCGGGTTGGCATGGTGTTTCAGCAGTTCAACCTCTTCCCCCATATGACGGTGCTGGAAAACCTGATGGTGGCACCGGTGCATACCCTGGGGTTGCGCCCTCAGGAGGCCAAAGCCCGGGCGCTCGGGCTGCTCGAGCGGGTGCGCATTCAGGCACAGGCCGACAAGTACCCTCACCAGCTCTCCGGCGGCCAGCAGCAGCGGGTCGCCATCGCCCGCTCCCTCTGCATGCAACCCGAGCTGATGCTGTTTGACGAGCCCACCTCCGCCCTCGACCCCGAGATGATCCGCGAAGTGCTCGATGTGATCCGCGAGCTGGCTGACGAGGGGATGACCCTGATCTGCGTCACCCACGAGATGGGCTTTGCCCGTCAGGTGGCGGATCGGGTGCTCTTTATGGACGAGGGCAAGATCATCGAATCGGCCCCGCCCGCCCAGCTGTTCAACGCCCCCCGGCACCCGCGTACCCAAGCCTTCCTCGAACAGGTGCTTAGCTATCATGGCTAGGCTCAATCGCCCCCGCCTGCTCGGCTGGTTGTCAGGCACTGTGATGCTCTCTGCGCTACTGGGCTGGGCGCTCTATAGCGGCGCTCGCCAGATGGGCTATGAGTGGCAGTGGCCGCGGGTGTTGCCCTTTCTCGGCGAATGGGATGAGGGAACCTTTTATGCCGGCCCCTTGCTAAGCGGCCTGCTGGTCACTTTGCAGGTGGCGCTGCTCAGTCTGTTGGGCACGATGGCGGTCGGTGTGTGCGTGGTTAGCCTGCGGCTGCTTCCCTCCAGGCTCGGCCCCTGGCTCGCCATCGCCTATCTGGCGCTGGTGCGCACCACGCCCCAGCTGGTGCAGCTCTATATTCTCTATTTCTTGCTGGGCCCCATGCTGGGATTGGCCCCCCTTGCCTGCGCCGTGTTGAGCCTCTCCCTCTATCAGGGGGCCTTCACCGCCGAAGTGCTGCGTGCAGGTGTACAGGCCATTCCCAAAGGACAGTGGGAGGCAGCCCAGTCGCTTGGCTTGTCACGGGCCATCACCCTGCGCAAGGTGATCCTGCCCCAGCTGGTGCGCATCACCTTGCCGCCGCTGACCAACGAGCTGGTCTCCCTTATCAAACATTCGGCGCTGGTGAGTGTGATCGCCATCTTCGATCTGACCAACGAAGGGCGTACTCTGGTTGCCGATACGTTTCTGACCTTTGAGGTGTGGTTTACCGTAGCTGCCCTCTATTTGCTGTTAACCCTGACGCTGTCAGCCTGTTCGCGGGCGCTGGCCCGTCACCTGAATCCGGATCAACAAGGACGCTAACCATGAATCTGTCATTCAAGACCACCCTGTCGGGCGCTGCCCTGCTGCTGGCAAGCCTGCTCACTCCGGCACTGGCACAAACTGCCCCCTCCGACACCCAGGCACAGATCGAGCAGAGCGGTACCCTGCGGGTCGGCATGTCCACCTTCGCCCCCTGGGCGATGCGCGACAAGCAGGGGGCCCTGATCGGTTTCGAGATTGACGTGGCCCGTCGCCTCGCCACAGATAACGGCTGGCAGGTAGAGTTCGTGCCTACCGCCTGGGATGGCATCATCCCCTCCTTGCTGGCGAAAAAATATGACGTCATCATCGGCGGCCTCACCATCACCCCCGAGCGGGAGAAGAGCGTGCGCTTCAC
Organism: Aeromonas sp. s8; assembly: GCF_040907785.1. NCBI lineage: Bacteria > Pseudomonadati > Pseudomonadota > Gammaproteobacteria > Aeromonadales > Aeromonadaceae > Aeromonas > Aeromonas sp. s8. The sequence goes on along the minus strand of NZ_JBFOCL010000009.1, from coordinate 4,371 downwards.
CCAGGCCTACTCCCATTCGGGGGTGCAGCTGGCCGCCTCCAGCACCCTGGCCAAAGAGAAGAAAACCGTGGCGGACTTCAACCAGCGCGGGGTGATCCTGGCGGTACGTCGTGGCGCCTCGCCGGTACAGGTAGCCAAAGCGCACTTCCCCAAGGCCACCCTGCGCCAGTTTGATGACGAGTCACAGGTATTTCAGGAGGTGCTGAACGGCCGCGCCCACGGCGCCCTCTCCTCTTCCCCGAAACCCGAGCAAGAGGCGCTGCGCCACCCGGATGCCCTCTTTATGCCGTTTGCCGAGCCGTTGGCACAAGGCGATGAAGGCTTTGCCCTGCGCAAGGGGGATGATGCCCTGGCTGAGCAGTTCAACGAGTGGATCGCAGCCCGTCAGGCCGATGGCTGGCTCAAGGCGCGCCATGACTACTGGTTCAAGTCGCTGGCGTGGGAAGCGCAGGTCGCCAATCCCTGATGCTGATGGCCCTCAAACAGACCATCCGGCGAATCGTCCGGAAGCCATGTCGGAACATCAACTGGCTGGATGGGGCGATCGCCCTGATCCTGCTGCTGGCTGGCCTCTGGCTGGCCAGCCGTTTGCACATCGGGGTAGCCTATCAGTGGCGCTGGCATGAGGCCTTCGATCTGCTGTTCACCCCTGGCCCTCACGGCGAGTTGCCCTACTTTTTCAGCGGTCTGCTCACTACCTTGCGCATCGCCCTGCTCGGCATGGTGCTGGCGCTGCTGCTCGGCACTGCGCTGGGGGTAGCCGCCTTCAGCAGCCGCCCCTGGCTGGTGATGCCCGCGACCCTGTTTATCCAGCTGATCCGCAATCTGCCGCCGCTGGTCTTTATCTTCATCTTCTACTTCTTTATCGCCAACCAGCTGCTGCCTTCGAGCGGCCTCTCCCGCTGGCTCGGCACCGTATCACTCTCCCCGTGGCAAGAGGCGCTGTTTGGCCCCCCTGCCCGCTGGGAGAACCTCATCTCAGGCACCCTCTGCGTTGGCATGATCAGCGCAGCCTTCGTCGCCGAGATCGTCCGCGCCGGGCTGGCCGCCATCCCCCGTGGCCAGTGGGAGGCGGCGCAGAGCCTCGGGCTCTCCCCCTGGGTGCGGCTGCGCCATGTGATCCTGCCGCAGGCCATGCTGCTGATGCTCCCCCCCCTCACCGGCCAGCTCATCGCGCTGGTGAAGGATACCGCCATCGTTTCCCTTATCTCGGTGCAGGAGCTCACCTTCGTCGGCACCGAGATGGCCAACTCCAGCGGACTGGTCTACGAGATCTGGCTGCTGGTGGCCGCGGCCTATTTATTTATATGTTTGAGTCTGTTCGTATTGCTGAGCCGACTCGAAGCAAGACAAGGAGCACGCACATGCTGACGTCCCTGTTGCTAGCGACTGTATTGCAAGCGGAAGCCATCGGTGGTTATGCCGCCGGTTGCCTGAAAAACGGCGTATCCCTACCCCTCGAAGGGCCGGGTTATCAAGTGATCCGCACCAAGCGGCTGCGCTACTACGGCCACCCCGACCTCATCCACTATCTACAAGCGCTGGCCAACCAGACCCGCATGGCCGGGCTGCCGGATCTCTATATCGCTGATCTGGCGATGGCCCGGGGCGGCCCCTTTACCTCTGGCCATCGCAGCCATCAGACCGGACTTGATGCCGATATCTGGTTTCGCATGGCCAACCGTCCCATCAGCAAATGGGAGCAGGATGCCCCCAAGGAGTGGGCGCTGATCGACGAACCCAGCTACAAGATGTTACCGGGCCGCTTTGGCCCCCAGCAGCTTACCCTGCTGCGGCTGGCGGCCAGCAAACCCGAGGTGGCCCGCATCTTCGTCAATCCGGTGATCAAATCCGCGGTCTGCCAACAGGCTGGTAACGAACCCTGGGTCGCCAAGCTGCGCCCCTGGGTGGGCCACTTCAGCCACTTCCACGTGAGGCTGCGCTGCCCGGTAGGCAACCCCGATTGCGAACCTCAGGCCCCCATTCCGCCCGGCAATGGCTGCGGGGAAGAGCTGGCCTCCTGGCTCAAAGACAAGCCCCAACTGCCCAAGGCCTCCGGCATCAACAAGCGACCCGAACTACCTGCGCGTTGTGGCAACTGACCCCAAGCTGGTATGGTGGTGCACTCTTGGTCGTACACCATCCATGGCGCACTATCGACTCGAAATATCAAAGGAGAACAACAAGATGGCCACATCACTCTGGCGCAGAACCACGCAGAGCCTGTTGACCCTGACCCTGCTGCTCGGCCTGACCGGCTGCGGCATGAACAATATTCCGACCCTGGATGAGCAGGTCAAGGCGAGCTGGGGGCAGGTGGAGAACCAGTATCAGCGCCGTGCCGATCTCATTCCCAATCTGGTCGCCACCGTCAAGGGCTACGCCAGCCATGAGCAGGAGACCCTAAAGGCGGTCACCGATGCCCGTGCCCGGGTCGGCAGCGTGCAGGTGAGCGATCCTGCCCAGCTCAAGGAGTTTGAAGCGGCGCAGAACCAGCTCTCCAGCGCCCTCTCTCGCCTGATGGTGGTGGTAGAGCGCTACCCCGAGCTGAAAGCGGATCAGCAGTTCCTTGCCCTGCAGGCCCAACTGGAAGGAACCGAGAACCGCATCTCGGTGGCTCGCCGCGACTATATCGAGGCGGTGCGCCAGTTCAATACCGAGATCCGCACTTTCCCCGGCGTCATCTGGTCCAAGTTGCTCTACTCGGATCTGGAAGCCAAACCCAGTTTCAGTGCCAAACCCGGTGCTGATGAGGCGCCCAAGGTCAGCTTCCAATGAAGATGATGCTGCGCTGGTTTCTTCCCTGTCTGCTGCTCTGGGCCACTGCTCTGCAAGCGGCACCCGACTTCCCGACGCTGAGCGGACGGGTGGTGGATGAAGCCAGTCTGATGTCCCGCAAACAGGCCCATCAACTGACCCAGCAACTGGCGGCCTTTGAAAAGCGCAGCGGTATCCAGCTGGTGGTGGTCTCTGTCGACAGCCTCGATGGGGAGACTATCGAGGAGTACGGCTACCAGCTCGGTCGCCACTGGGGGATCGGCCAGAAAGGCAAAAACAATGGCGTGCTGTTGCTGATCGCCCAGGATGAGCGCAAGGTGCGGATCGAGGTAGGCTATGGATTGGAAGGCGCCCTGCCCGACGCCATCGCAGCCAACATCATCCATGGTCGCATCCTGCCCGCCTTCAAGCGCGGCGATATGGTGGCCGGGATCATGGCGGGCAGCCAGAGCATCATGAAGGCACTCGCCGGAGAATATCAGCCGGTCGAGCAGCCAAAGAGTGACAACGGTGGCGGCCCCTGGCTGTTTATTCTGGTGGTGATTGCGATGATCGTACTCCACAACCTGCGCGGGGGTGGTGGCGGTGGGCCGGGAGGACGACGTCGGTCGGCCTACATGGCCGGTGGATTGGGTGCCGGCTCCTTTGGTGGTCGCTCCGGCGGCGGATTCAGCGGTGGCGGCGGCAGTTTTGGCGGCGGCGGAGCCTCCGGTGGCTGGTAACAGGAGTAAAGAGACAAATCATGATTTCTAAACAGTTCTTCCACACGCTTCAGGCAAAGGTGCGCGAAGCGGAGCTAGAGACTGATGCTGAACTGGTCACCGTGCTGGCCCCGGCCAGCGATGGCTATCGCTACATTCCCACCCTCTGGGCGGCGCTGCTGGCGATGCTCACCCCGCTGCTGGTGTTCCAGCTCGGCTTCTGGCTAGGCTGGTACGAAATCCTGCTGGTGCAGTGGTCGGTCTGGCTGCTGCTGAGCCTGCTGTTCCACTGGACCCCCATCAAGATGCGGCTCATCCCGAAGAAGGTTCGCCAGCACCGGGCGGCCCTGATGGCTCGCCTGCAATTTGTCGAGCAGGGGCTGCACCGCACCCGCGACCGGCTCGGGGTGCTGATCTTCGTCTCGGCCGCCGAGCACTATGTAGAAATACTGGTGGATGACGGCATCGCCCAGCATATCGACAACGGCCAGTGGCAGGAGATCATCGACGACTTCGTGGCACGAGTGCGCAACAAGGAGATCGAACAGGGTTTTCTGGAGTGCGTAGAGCGCGTTAGCGCCATTCTGACCGACGCCTTCCCGGCCACCCGGGATCAAAACGAGTTGCCGGACAGTCTGATCATCCTCGACAAGCCCTGATCCGGTTTAAAAAACCGGCATTCTGCACAAGGGTTAGGCATTCGGAAAAGATTATGAAAAATAAGGGGAAAAGAGGTTGACCCACACAGCCCTTTCCCCTAAATTACGCCCCGTTCCAGCGCAACAGCGCAGCGAACGAAAATTTGGTGAGGTGTCCGAGTGGCTGAAGGAGCACGCCTGGAAAGTGTGTATACGGCAACGTATCGAGGGTTCGAATCCCTCCCTCACCGCCA
>NZ_JBFOCL010000008.1:0-35804 GCF_040907785.1 Aeromonas sp. s8 | reverse complement strand
GCAGTTGAGGCAGTTGAGGCAGTTGAGGCAGTTGAGGCAGTTGAGGCAGTTGAGGCAGTTGAGGCAGTTGAGGCAGTTGAGGCAGTTGAGGCAGTATCAGAATGGATTAAAAGAAAAGCCGGGACAAGCCCGGCTTTTTCTTTATCACTCAGCAGCTGCTTCAGCAGCGGCCGGGCGGTCTACCAGCTCAATATAAGCCATAGGGGCGTTGTCGCCTGCACGGAAACCGCATTTCAGAATGCGAGTATAACCGCCGGCGCGCTCCAGGTAGCGCGGGCCCAGTTCATTGAACAGCTTAGCCACGATCGCGTTATCGCGAGTACGGGCAAATGCCAGGCGACGATTAGCAACGCTATCAGTCTTGGCAAGGGTGATCAGCGGTTCAACTACACGACGCAGCTCTTTTGCCTTAGGCAGAGTCGTCTTGATGATCTCATGACGAACCAGGGAGCTGGCCATGTTGCGGAACATTGCCTGACGATGGCTGCTGTTCCGGTTCAGTTGACGACCACTCAAACGATGGCGCATGACCTTATCCTTCTAACTAAATCTGTGAAACCCGTAATCTGGATTACTCGTCAGCGATGCTGGCGGGCGGCCAGTTCTCAAGGCGCATGCCAAGAGACAGACCACGGGAGGCCAACACGTCCTTGATCTCAGTCAGGGACTTCTTACCGAGGTTAGGAGTCTTAAGCAACTCAACTTCGGTACGCTGTACCAGATCACCAATATAGTGGATAGCTTCTGCCTTCAGACAGTTCGCAGAACGAACTGTCAGCTCCAAATCATCGACAGGACGTAGCAGAATCGGATCAAACTCGGGTTTCTCTTCTTTCTTCTCGGGCACGCTGACATCGCGCAGATCCACGAAGGCTTCCAGTTGCTCGGCCAAGATAGTGGCAGAACGACGGATGGCTTCTTCAGGATCCAGGGTACCATTGGTCTCCATGTCGATGACCAGCTTGTCCAAGTCGGTACGCTGTTCCACACGTGCTGCCTCAACATTGTAGGCAATACGAACGATGGGGCTGAACGCGGAGTCCAGCAGCAGGCGACCAATAGGACGCTCTTCGTCATCGTTGTGAACACGAGCAGAAGCAGGCACATAACCACGACCGCGCTGAACTTTCAGGCGCATGCTGATTTCAGCATTGGCACCAGTCAGATGGCAGATTACGTGCTCCGGGTTTACGATCTCGACTTCATCACCGTGAGTGATATCACCAGCGGTAACGGGGCCTGTTCCAGACTTGGTCAGGGACAGAGTTACCTCGTCCTTGCCTTCCAGCTTCACAGCGATACCTTTCAGGTTGAGCAGGATTTCAAGAATGTCTTCCTGTACACCTTCTTTGCTGCTGTACTCATGCAGTACCCCGTCAATTTCGACTTCAGTAACTGCACAACCGGGCATAGATGACAGCAAAATACGACGCAGGGCGTTGCCCAGCGTGTGACCAAAGCCACGCTCGAGTGGCTCAAGAGTCACTTTCGCATGAGTCGGGCTAACTTGCTCGATGTCAACTAGCCGCGGTTTAAGAAAATCTGTTACAGAACCCAGCATTGTGTCCTCTCTTTAGAAGCTAGCTTTACTTGGAGTAAAGCTCGACGATCAGCTGTTCGTTAATGTCGGCAGACAGGTCGGAACGCTCTGGCAGACGCTTGAAAGCACCTTCCATTTTAGCGGCGTCAACCTCTACCCAAGTCGGCTTCTCACGCTGACCAGCAACTTCCAGGGAAGCTTTGATACGCGCTTGCTTCTTAGCCTTCTCACGAACGCAGATCACGTCCTCAGGGGAAACCTGGAAAGAAGGAATGTTCACAACGCGACCGTTTACCATGATGGCCTTGTGGCTCACCAGCTGACGAGATTCAGCACGGGTAGCGCCGAAGCCCATACGGTAAACAACGTTGTCCAAACGACCTTCCAGCAGCTGCAACAGGTTTTCACCGGTGTTACCCTTTTGACGGGCAGCGTCACGGTAGTAGTTGCGGAACTGTTTTTCCAATACGCCGTAGATACGACGAACTTTTTGTTTCTCGCGCAGCTGAACACCGTAGTCGGACAGACGCGCTTTACGCGCACCGTGCTGACCAGGGGCGGTGTCAATCTTGCACTTAGAATCAATCGCACGAACACCTGACTTCAGGAAGAGGTCGGTGCCCTCACGACGGCTAAGCTTAAGCTTAGGACCGATATATCTTGCCATCTTCTTTCTCCAACAATCCTAGACCAAGTAGCTACAGCGTTATACGCGGCGCTTCTTGGGAGGACGACAACCGTTGTGCGGGATCGGAGTCACATCAGTAATGTTAGTGATGCGGAAACCAGCCGCGTTCAGGGCGCGGATGGAAGACTCACGACCGGGACCCGGACCTTTGACCATGACTTCCAGGTTCTTGACGCCATATTCTTTGGCCATCTCACCAGCGCGCTCGGCAGCTACCTGAGCAGCGAACGGGGTGGACTTACGAGAACCACGGAAACCGGAACCACCAGAAGTAGCCCAAGACAGAGCATTGCCCTGACGGTCAGTAATGGTCACGATTGTGTTGTTGAAAGATGCATGAACGTGCGCAATACCGTCGCTCACTTGCTTTTTAACGCGCTTGCGAGCACGAGTCGGAGTTTTAGCCATTTTCTACCTTCCCGTTACTTCTTGATAGCCTTGCGCGGACCCTTACGGGTACGAGCGTTGGTCTTGGTACGTTGACCACGAACAGGCAGGCTACGACGGTGACGCAAACCACGGTAGCAACCCAGATCCATCAATCGCTTGATGTTCATGGAAATCTGACGACGCAGGTCACCTTCAACGGTGAATTTACCTACTTGCTCACGCAGACTCTCGATCTGAGCTTCGTCCAGGTCTTTAATTTTCACATTCTCAGCGATACCGGCTGCGGCACAGATGGCCTTGGAGCGGGTACGACCGACGCCATAAATCGCAGTCAAAGCGATGACTGCATGCTTATGGTCAGGAATGTTAATGCCAGCGATACGGGCCACTATTCACTCCTACATATAGTAGATTACGACCACCACAAAGCCCGTGAGCGGATACGTGGCGGTCAACCAATACACAACAAAAGTTGGCTGGCTATATTAGCCAGCACAACTATTTGTTGCAAGTACTAACCGTAAAAAATTAGCCTTGGCGCTGTTTATGCTTTGGCTCGCTGCAAATCACACGCACCACACCGTGACGCTTGATGATTTTGCAGTTACGGCAGATTGCCTTAACGGAAGCACGAACTTTCATTGCTTAACTCCGTAACTACGCCGACCTTTAGCGGCCGTAGCCCTTCAGGTTGGCCTTCCTCAGGACGTCACCATATTGATGAGACATCATATGGGTTTGTACCTGAGCCATGAAGTCCATGATAACTACCACGATAATCAGCAGCGAAGTGCCACCGAAGTAGAACTGTACGTTCCAGGCAGTCATCAAGAACTGGGGTACCAGACAGATAAAGGTTATATAGAGCGCACCTGCCAATGTCAGGCGAGTCATAACCTTATCGATGTAACGTGCTGTCTGCTCGCCCGGGCGAATCCCCGGGATAAAGGCTCCACTCTTCTTCAGATTATCTGCTGTCTCGCGGGGGTTGAACACCAGCGCGGTATAGAAGAAGCAGAAGAAGATAATGGCTGCTGCATACAGCATCTCGTAAAGCGGTTGACCCGGCTGCAGGACCATAGAGACCTGTTGCAGGATATCAGCTACTTTACCCTCGCCCTGACCAAACCAAGAGGTAATGGTCCCCGGGAAGAGGATGATACTGGATGCGAAAATCGCAGGAATCACACCAGCCATATTCACTTTCAACGGCAGGTGTGTGCTTTGCGCGGCAAATACCTGGCGGCCTTGTTGACGCTTGGCATAGTTAACGACAATACGACGCTGACCACGCTCCACGAACACCACAAAGTAAGTCACTGCGAAAACAATCAAGCCCAGCAACAACAACAGCAGGATGTGCAATTCCCCTTGACGTGCCTGTTCGGCCGTAGCGCCAATGGCATGCGGCAGACCAGCAACGATACCTGTGAAAATAATCAACGAGATACCATTACCAATCCCACGCTCGGTTATCTGCTCACCCAACCACATCAAAAACATGGTACCGGTGACCAGACTCACAACCGCTGTGAAATAGAAGCCCAGACCCGGATTAGTCACGAGTCCATGCATCATATTCGGCAGACCGGTTGCAATACCAATGGCCTGGAAAGTTCCCAAAACCAGCGTGCCCCAACGGGTATATTGGCTAATCTTGCGACGGCCGGATTCACCTTCTTTCTTGAGTTCAGCAAGAGCGGGGTGAACCACTGTCAGCAGCTGGATAATGATCGATGCCGAAATGTACGGCATGATCCCCAACGCAAGAATAGAAGCACGCGAGAGTGCACCACCACTGAACATGTTGAACATCTCAATGATGGTGCCCTTCTGTTGCTGGAACAACTCGGCCAGTACGGCGGCGTCAATACCAGGAATCGGCACATAAGAGCCTGCACGGAAAACGATAATCGCCCCGAGAACGAAGAGCAGACGGCTCTTCAGTTCACTCAGACCACCCTGTGCTTTAACATCCAATCCTGGTTTCTTAGCCATTGTACTGATTATTCCTCGATTTTACCGCCAGCGGCCTCGATGGCTGCGCGTGCACCTTTGGTGACGGACAGACCACGAACGGTCACAGCACGGTCAATGTTGCCTGACAGAACAACTTTAGCGAACACGATGTTCTTAGTAACAACACCGGCTTGCTTCAGAGTGCTCAGGTCGACCACATCACCTTCTACCAGGGCGATTTCGTTCAGACGCACTTCGGCAGAAACCAAAGATTTGCGAGAGAAGAAACCGAACTTCGGCAGACGGATTTTCAAAGGCATCTGGCCACCTTCGAAACCGTTGCGAACTTTGCCGCCACCGGAACGAGAGGTTTGGCCTTTAACACCACGACCACCAGTCTTGCCCAAGCCGGAGCCGATACCACGACCACGACGTTGTTTTTCAGGCTTGGAACCAGCGGCCGGAGACAGAGTGTTCAGACGCATGCTTAGCCCTCCACCTTAACCATGTAATAAACCTGGTTGATCATGCCGCGTACGCAAGGAGTATCTTCCAGCTCAACGGTGTGACCAATGCGACGCAGACCCAGACCACGCAGAGTCGCCTTGTGCTTTGGCAGACGGCCGATAGAGCTGCGAGTTTGAGTTACTTTTACAGTGTTAGCCATGTCGCATTACCCCAGAATTTCTTCAACGCGCAGACCACGCTTGGCAGCGATCTGTTCCGGTGATTGACCGTGAACCAGAGCGTCTACAGTAGCGCGAACAACGTTGATTGGGTTGGTGGAACCGTAGGTCTTGGCCAGCACGTTGTGGATACCGGCAACTTCCAGAACAGCACGCATAGCGCCGCCTGCAATGATACCAGTACCTTGGGAGGCCGGCTTCATGAACACGGTGGAGCCAGAGTGAACACCACGCACCGGGTGGTGCAGAGTGCCGTTGTTCAGCTCAACCTTGTTCAGGTTACGCTTAGCCTGTTCCATTGCTTTTTGAATAGCAGCCGGAACTTCACGGGCTTTACCGTAACCGTAACCTACACGGCCGTTACCATCACCCACCACGGTCAACGCGGTGAAGGACATGATACGACCACCTTTAACAGTTTTCGAAACACGGTTTACTGCAATGAGCTTTTCTTGCAGTTCGCCGGCTTGAGATTCGACTTTAGCCATCTTCGACTCCTAGCTTAGAACTGAAGACCAGCGTCACGTGCGGCAGCTGCCAGGGCAGCGATGCGACCGTGATACTTGAAACCGGAACGATCGAAAGATACGTTCTGAACGCCTTTGGCAATAGCACGCTCAGCGATAGCCTTACCTACAGCGGTAGCAGCATCTGCGTTACCGGTGTATTTCAGAGCTTCACTGATGGCTTTCTCTACTGTGGAAGCAGAGGCCAGAACTTCGGAACCGTTGGCTGCAATAACCTGCGCATAGATATGACGCGGGGTACGGTGAACAACCAGACGGGTAGCTCCCAATTCCTGCATCTTTTTCCGAGCACGAGTAGCACGACGGAGACGAGCTGCTTTCTTGTCCATAGTGTTACCTTACTTCTTCTTAGCTTCTTTAGTACGCACTTGCTCGTTGGCATAGCGTACACCCTTGCCCTTGTAGGGCTCCGGAGCGCGGTAAGCACGGATATCGGCGGCGACTTGGCCAACCAGCTGCTTGTCGACGCCACGCAGAACGATTTCTGTAGCAGTCGGGCACTCAGCGGTCACACCAGCCGGCAGCGCATGCTCTACCGGGTGAGAGAAGCCCAGAGCCAGCGCAACAGCATTGCCCTTGATGGAGGCTTTATAACCTACACCAACCAGCTGCAGCTTGCGCTCGAAGCCTTGGGTAACACCGATTACCATGTTGTTGACCAATGCACGGGCAGTACCGGCCTGAGCGTCAGCACCAGCGATGCTGCCGCGCGGGGCGAACTTCAGTACATTGTCTTCTTTGGTCACTTCTACACCGGCGTGAATAGAGCGAACCAGAGAACCTTTACCACCTTTGATGGTCAGTTCCTGGCCGTTCAGAGTCACCTCTACGCCAGCAGGAATAGTGACGGGTGCCTTAGCAACACGAGACATTTCCTACCTCCTATTAAGCGACGTAGCAGATGATCTCACCGCCCATGCTTGCTTTGCGAGCAGCACGGTCAGTCATCACACCTTTAGACGTGGACACGATAGCAACACCGAGACCGCCCATAACTTTCGGCAGATCAGTAGTGCGCTTGTAAATACGCAGGCCTGGACGGCTTACGCGTTGGATCAGTTCTACAACTGGCTTGCCCTGGAAATATTTCAGTTCAATTTCCAGTTCCGGCTTCACGTCACCAGCTACGGAGTAGCCAGCGATGTAACCTTCTTCTTTCAGCACTTTGGCGATAGCCACTTTCAGCTTGGAAGAAGGCATGGAAACCGCAACTTTGCTCGCCGCCTGACCGTTACGGATGCGGGTCAGCATATCCGCGATCGGATCTTGCATGCTCATAAGTCTAACTCCCGAGATTCGTTACCAAGAAGCCTTCTTCAGGCCCGGAATTTCGCCCTTCATGGCATGCTCACGCACCTTGATGCGAGACAGGCCAAACTTGCGCAGGAAACCGTGCGGACGACCAGTAATATTGCAACGGTTACGCTGGCGGGACGGACTGGAATCACGGGGCAGCTGTTGCAGTTGCAGTACAGCATCCCAACGCGCTTCTTCAGAAGCGTTCATGTCAACGATGATAGCTTTCAGCTCGGCACGCTTGGTCGCGTACTTGGCTACCAGCTTGGCACGCTTTGCTTCGCGCGCTTTCATGGATGTTTTAGCCATAACCCTAACCTTACTTGCGGAATGGGAAGTTAAAGGCAGCCAGCAGAGCACGGCCTTCTTCATCGGTATTCGCGGAAGTGGTGATGGTGATATCCAGACCACGGACGCGATCGACTTTGTCATAGTCGATTTCCGGGAAGATGATCTGCTCACGCACGCCCATGGAGTAGTTACCACGACCGTCGAACGCTTTAGCGTTCAGGCCACGGAAGTCACGGATACGCGGTACGGAGATGCAGATCAGCCGTTCCAGGAACTCCCACATACGCTCGCCACGCAGGGTTACTTTACAACCTATCGGGTAGCCTTCACGAATCTTGAAGCCCGCAACAGATTTGCGAGCTTTGGTGATCAGCGGCTTCTGACCGGAAATGGCAGCCATATCGGCAGCAGCATTTTCCAGCAATTTCTTGTCAGAGATCGCTTCACCAACACCCATGTTCAGGGTGATTTTCTCGATCCGAGGGACTTGCATGATAGTCTTGTAACCGAACTGCTTGGACAGTTCATTTACTACATCGGATTTGTAGTAATCATGCAGTTTCGCCATCGTTAAACTCCAATTACTTCACAAGTTCGCCGGTGGATTTGAAGAAACGGACTTTTTTGCCGTCTTCAATCCGGAAACCAACGCGGTCAGCTTTGCCAGTGGCAGAGTTGAACAGCGCTACGTTTGATACATCGATGGGGGCTTCTTTGGTGACGATACCGCCAGCCTGACCCAGTGCGGGTACCGGCTTCTGGTGTTTCTTCACCTGGTTGATGCCTTCCACGATTACCTTACCTTTTGCAATCAGGACTTGAGTGACTTTGCCACGCTTGCCCTTGTCTTTGCCGGTAAGAACAATCACTTCGTCTTCGCGACGGATTTTAGCTGCCATCGTTCGACTCCTTACAGTACTTCGGGTGCCAGGGACACAATCTTCATGAACTTCTCATTACGCAGTTCACGGGTCACCGGGCCAAAAATACGAGTACCGATTGGCTGTTGGTTGTTGTTAAGCAACACAGCCGCATTGTTGTCGAAACGGATGACAGAGCCGTCCGGACGACGAACGCCTTTACGGGTGCGTACGACCACCGCGTTATACACATCACCTTTCTTCACTTTACCGCGAGGAATGGCTTCCTTGATGGAAACCTTGATGATGTCGCCGATGCCGGCGTAACGGCGGTGCGAGCCACCCAGAACCTTAATACACATTACACTGCGAGCGCCGGAGTTGTCGGCAACACCCAGCATACTTTGCATCTGGATCATCTTAGTGCTCCGCTTTGTTTACTTCTTATCCCTAATGGGATCTGGCTGCCTTCAAAAGGCGCGAAACTATAACACAGGATTTTCAGAAAAGGTAGCCTAAAAAACAAACGGCCCCTGAAAGGGGCCGCTTGGACTACAAAGTACCGATTAGGCCTTTTCTACAACGGCAACCAGGGTCCAGGACTTGGTCTTGGACAGCGGGCGGCATTCGCGGATTTCCACGAGGTCGCCAGCTTTGCACTCGTTGTTTTCGTCATGCACGTGCAGCTTGGTAGTGCGCTTGATGATCTTACCGTAGATCGGGTGCTTTACCTTGCGCTCGATAGCAACAGTGATGGACTTGTCCATCTTGTCGCTGATTACACGACCTTGCAGAGTACGGATCTTGTCAGTCATTACGCACCTGCCTTCTCAGTCAGTACAGTCTTGATACGTGCGACGTCACGACGCACTTGTTTCAGAGTGTGAGTCTGAGCCAGCTGGCCGGTGGACGCTTGCATGCGCATGTTGAATTGCTCACGCAGCAGGCCCAGCAGCTCCTGGTTCAGTTCTTCGACGCTCTTTTGACGCAGATCTTGGGCTTTCATCACATCACCGTCTTAATTACGAAAGTGGTCTGAACAGACAGCTTAGCTGCGGCCAGGGCAAACGCTTCACGCGCCAGAGCCTCAGGTACACCGTCCATCTCGTACAGAACCTTGCCAGGCTGGATCGGGCAAACCCAGTATTCCACGTTACCCTTACCTTTACCCATACGAACTTCGAGGGGCTTTTCGGTGATGGGCTTGTCCGGGAACACACGGATCCAGATCTTACCTTGACGCTTAACGTGACGGGTCATGGCACGACGGGCTGCTTCGATTTGACGAGCAGTCAGTTGACCACGGGATGTCGCCTTCAGGCCAAAGGTACCGAAGGATACTTCGTTACCAGAGGTGGCCAGACCGCGGTTACGACCCTTGTGGGTCTTGCGGAATTTAGTACGCTTAGGTTGCAACATTTACCGAATCTCCTTACTTAGCAGCGCGGCGCTTGTTGTCACGCTTGGGCTTTGCAGGAGCTTGCTCTTGAGCAGCGGCAGCGTTAACAGCAGCCAGACCGCCCAGAACTTCGCCCTTGAAGATCCAAACTTTAACGCCGATCACACCGTAAGTGGTGTGGGCTTCAGAAGTTGCGTAGTCGATGTCGGCACGCAGGGTGTGCAACGGCACACGACCTTCACGGTACCATTCGGTACGCGCGATTTCAGCGCCGCCCAGACGACCGGAAACTTCCACTTTGATGCCCTTGGCACCCAGGCGCATTGCGTTCTGTACGGCGCGCTTCATAGCACGACGGAACATTACACGACGCTCCAGCTGGGAAGTGATGCTGTCGGCAACGAGTTTGCCATCCAGCTCCGGCTTGCGGACTTCGGAAATGTTGATCTGAGCAGGCACGCCAGCAATAGTGGCTACAGCTTTGCGCAGCTTCTCAACGTCTTCGCCTTTCTTACCGATTACAACACCCGGACGAGCAGTGTGAATGGTCACACGGATGCTCTTGGCCGGACGCTCAATGGTGATCTTGGACAAGGACGCGTTTTTCAGTTCCTTGGTCAGGAACTGGCGTACTTGAAAATCGCTGTACAGGTTGTCAGCGAAGTCTTTGGTGTTCGCGAACCAGGTAGAATTCCAAGGCTTGGTAATACCCAGGCGAATGCCATTAGGATGTACTTTCTGACCCATTGCTTATCTCCCAGCCTTAGCGTCGGATACCACTACAGTGATGTGAGCGGTACGCTTGAGGATACGATCCGCACGACCTTTGGCACGCGGACGGATGCGCTTCATGGAGGGACCTTCGTCGACCATGATAGTAGCAACACGCAGCGCGTCGATATCGGCGCCTTCGTTGTGCTCAGCGTTTGCAATGGCAGATTCCAGCACTTTCTTAACCAGCACTGCAGCCTTTTTCGGGCTGAAGGTCAGGATATTCAGAGCCTTGTCTACGGACAGACCACGTACTTGATCGGCTACCAGACGAGCTTTCTGGGCAGAAGTACGGGCATAACGGTGTTTAGCGATAGCTTCCATCATTTATCCCTTAGCGCTTCTTAGCCTTCTTATCAGCAGCATGGCCGCGATAAGTACGAGTCGGTGCGAATTCACCCAGTTTGTGACCGATCATTTCTTCGGTAACGAAAACCGGAACGTGCTGACGACCATTATGGACAGCGATGGTCAAACCGATCATGTTCGGGATGATCATTGAACGACGGGACCAGGTTTTAACCGGCTTTTTATCCCCGCTTTCCACCGCTTTCTCTACCTTCTTCAGCAAGTGCAGGTCAATAAATGGACCCTTCTTGAGAGAACGTGGCATGGTGATTCCTCTATGTTAACAATTACTTGTTACGACGACGTACGATGTACTTGTCGGTACGCTTGTTCTTACGGGTCTTGAAGCCTTTAGCCTTCTGGCCCCATGGGGACAC
Source organism: Aeromonas sp. s8 (assembly GCF_040907785.1). Classification (NCBI taxonomy): domain Bacteria; kingdom Pseudomonadati; phylum Pseudomonadota; class Gammaproteobacteria; order Aeromonadales; family Aeromonadaceae; genus Aeromonas; species Aeromonas sp. s8. The sequence goes on along the minus strand of NZ_JBFOCL010000008.1, from coordinate 24,672 downwards.
AGGCTGCATGCCCTTGTTACGACCCTCACCACCACCGTGCGGGTGGTCAACCGGGTTCATCGCCATACCGCGAACGGTCGGACGAATACCACGCCAGCGGTTTGCACCGGCTTTACCCAGTTGACGCAACATGTGCTCGGAGTTACCGACTTCACCGATGGTAGCGCGGCACTCGGCCAGAACTTTACGTACTTCGCCGGAACGCAGACGCAGAGTTACATAGTTACCTTCACGAGCCAGGATCTGGATGAAAGTACCAGCGGAACGAGCCAGCTGGGCACCTTTACCAGGCTTCATCTCTACAGCGTGAACGGTAGAACCAACCGGGATGTTGCGCATCGGCAGGGCGTTACCTACCTTGATGGCTGCATCAGCACCAGAAGCGATCGCGTCACCAGCTTTCAGGCCTTTCGGAGCCAGGATGTAACGACGCTCACCGTCTGCATACAACACCAGAGCGATGTTAGCGGTACGGTTCGGATCGTATTCCAGGCGCTCTACTTTAGCCGGGATACCGTCTTTGTCGCGCTTGAAGTCGACGATACGGTAGTGCTGCTTGTGACCACCACCGATATGACGGGTAGTGATACGGCCGTTGTTGTTACGACCACCGGACTTGCTTTTGCTGTCCAGCAGAGCGGCGAAGGGCTTGCCCTTGTACAGCTCTTGATTGACGATCTTGACGACGTGGCGGCGGCCCGGAGAAGTAGGCTTGCACTTAACGATTGCCATTTTTGAGAACTCCTCTTACTCGGCTGCGCCCATGAAGTCGATGTCCTGACCAGCTTTCAGGGTCACATAAGCCTTTTTCCAATCGGAACGACGGCCTACGCGTGCACCTGCGCGCTTGGTCTTACCCTTCATGTTCAGGGTACGGACGGTCTCAACTTCGACCTCGAACAGTTTCGCAACTGCAGCTTTGACTTCCGCCTTGGTAGCATCAACAGCAACTTTGAACACGATAGTGTTCTGCTTTTCTGCAACCATGGTGCTCTTTTCAGAGATGTGCGGAGCCTTCAGAACTTTCAGCAGACGCTCTTCACGGATCATGCCAGCATCTCCTCGATTTGCTTAACTGCGTCAGCAGTCATCAGAACCTTGTCGAAAGCGATCAGGCTGACCGGGTCGATACCGGCAACGTCACGCACGTCAACTTTGTACAGGTTGCGAGCAGCCAGGAACAGGTTCTCATCGACTTCAGCAGTCACGATCAGAACGTCAGTCAGTTCCATTTCTTTCAGCTTGGCGATCAGTTCTTTGGTCTTCGGCGCTTCGATGCCGAACTTCTCAACAACGATCAGGCGCTCTTGACGTACCAGCTCGGACAGAATGCTACGGATAGCGCCGCGGTACATCTTCTTGTTTACTTTCTGGCTGTGATCTTGCGGCTTAGCAGCAAAAGTCACACCACCGGAACGCCAGATGGGCGAACGGATGGAGCCAGCACGGGCACGACCAGTACCCTTCTGACGCCACGGCTTTTTGCCGCCACCAGACACTTCAGAGCGAGTCAGCTGCGCACGAGTACCCTGACGGGCACCAGCGGCATATGCAACGACGACCTGGTGAACCAGAGCTTCGTTGAATTCGCGCCCGAAGGTAGTCTCGGAAACTTCAAGAGCGCTCTTGGCGTCTTTCATTACCAATTCCATTACTATCTCCTCAGACGTTACGCTTTGACGGCAGGTTTGACGATCACGTTGCCGTTGGTTGCACCCGGTACTGCACCTTTGATGAGCAGCAGGTTGCGTTCAGCGTCAACACGAACCAGTTCCAGGTTCTGAGTCGTTACACGCTCAGCACCCATGTGACCAGCCATCTTTTTGCCCTTGAATACACGACCCGGAGTCTGGTTCTGACCGATAGAACCCGGAACGCGGTGAGACAAGGAGTTACCGTGGGTCATATCCTGGGTGCGGAAGTTGTGGCGCTTAACAGTACCAGCAAAGCCCTTACCTTTGGATGTGCCGGTAACGTCTACCAGCTTAACGTCAGCGAGAAGATCTACTTTCAGCTCGCTACCAACAGTGAAAGTTTCACCGTTGTTCAGGCGGAATTCCCACAGACCGCGACCGGCTTCTACACCAGCTTTGGCGAAGTGGCCAGCTTCCGGCTTGGTCACACGGCTGGCTTTCTTGGCGCCAGTGGTAACCTGAATAGCGTTGTAGCCGTCGGTTTCTACAGATTTGACCTGAGTTACACGGTTAGCTTCAACTTCGATAACAGTCACCGGGATAGAAACGCCATCTTCAGTGAAGATGCGAGTCATACCCACTTTGCGACCTACAAGACCGATTGTCATTGTTATCAACCTCTTTCCGTAATTAACCCAGGCTGATCTGGACGTCTACACCAGCTGCCAGATCCAGACGCATCAGGGCGTCTACGGTCTTGTCAGTCGGCTCAACGATGTCTACCAGACGCTTGTGAGTGCGGATCTCGTACTGATCACGCGCATCTTTGTTGACGTGCGGGGAGATCAGGACGGTGAAGCGCTCTTTGCGAGTCGGCAGCGGAATAGGACCGCGAACCTGCGCGCCAGTGCGCTTAGCAGTTTCAACGATTTCCGCAGTGGATTGATCAATCAGGCGATGATCAAAAGCCTTCAGGCGGATACGGATTCTTTGGTTCTGCATTGACAGAGCTCCAATAGATAAAAGAACATAAATCAACACCGCCCGACCGAGATTTCTCCCGCCAGAGGTGTGATTTTTCACGTTTCCCCCCATATCGGGAGGACTGTATGGCTGGCTCCTGTAAACAGGAAACTCAGCAGCAGACATATCGTCTGGCTTACCTCATGGGTAAGCGGAGGGGATTATACGGATTTTTCAAATTTGCGCAAGGGAGAACGAACAGATTATGCGCAGTTTTATGTGACAGATGGATCTCGCCTGCGGCAACGCACTCTGCTGCCAACACCCAAGTAACGACAATGTTACAAGCAGACTGGTAGACTGTGCGCTTGCCTCTGTCAGTGGAACGACATCCCATGCTCAAAGATCAAAAGAAAGCCTATCAGTATGGCCTTTGCGCCGTTGCCCTCTGGTCGACGGTCGCCACAGCCTTCAAGATCTCCCTCGCCTATTTCGAACCTGTGCAACTGTTGCTTGTGGCAGCCTTCACATCGACTCTCACGCTGACAGGCGTCGTCGCCAAACAGGGCAAACTGCCGCTGCTGGGGAGCTACATCAAGGCCCGCCCTTTCTATTATCTGACTCTGGGCGTGCTGAATCCCTTTCTCTATTACCTGTTGCTGTTCAAAGCCTATGATCTGCTGCCTGCCCAGCAGGCACAGACCCTCAACTACACTTGGGCCATTACCCTCAGTCTGCTGGCCGTCCCCTTCCTCGGCCAGAAGCTGCGTCGGCGTGATGGCGTCGCTATCGTGCTGGGGTATTTTGGCGCGCTGGTGATCGCCACCAGAGGGGATGTATTCGGCCTCCAGTTCGACAGCCCCCTCGGCGTGACGCTGGCGCTGGTCTCGACCCTCATCTGGGCCAGCTACTGGATCCTCAACACCCGCAATCAGGGCGATCCCATCGTCAGCCTGTTGCTCGGCTTTATGATCAGCCTGCCTTTTATCGTCGTTGCAACCTGGTTGCTCTCCGATTTTGCCATGACCGCCTGGCAGGGATGGGCTGGTGCCATCTATGTGGGACTGTTCGAAATGGGCTTCGGTTTCGTGCTCTGGCTGATGGCGCTGCGCCATGCCACCAACACGGCCCCCATCAGCAACCTCATTTTCATCTCGCCGTTTGCCTCACTGGTGCTGCTCAATCTGCTGATCGGCGAAGCCATCCATCCGGCCACCCCCATCGGGTTGGCGCTCATCGTTGCCGCCCTGTTGATCCAGCAGCTCAAGTACGGCAAACGCTATCGAGCATCAGTCGAAACCAAGAGCTGACCATGCAGAAGGGCGTATCCACAGATACGCCCTTCTCTCAATCCATCCACTCCTGTGGCTGATGTTTCGGCAGCCGCATCTCGACCAACAAGCCGCCGAGATCCGAGCTTCCCAACCGGATAGTGCCATGGTGCTGGGCGACTATCTTGGCCACGATGGCCAACCCCAAGCCACTACCGCCAACGGTACGCGCCACATTACCCTGAGTAAACGGCTTGAGCACCCGGGAGTAGTCCTGCTCCGGAATGCCGGGACCATCATCGGAAAGGCGCAGGCGCACCCAGTGCCCATCGTCCTTGAGCTCGGCATGCAAGCGGCTCGCCCCATAACGCAGTGAGTTGCTTGAGAGGTTGTTCAACACCCGCCGGATGCTGACCGGATTGCAGGCCACCCGCACCGCCTCTTGCGGCAGCGCCAGATCAACCTCCAGCCCCTGCTCCGAGTAGATCAGCAAGGTATCGTGCACCAGCTGGGTCAGGTCGATAGGCTCCAAATCCTGCCCCTCGTCCGGGCGGATGTAGTCGATGAACTGATCGATGATGGCATTGGACTCATCGATGTCGGCGTTGATGCTCTCCTTGAGGTACTCGTCACCAGAGGACATCATCTCGGTCGCCAGCCGGATGCGGGTCAGCGGGGTACGCAGATCGTGGGAAACCCCCGCCATCATCAGGTTACGCTCTTCGATCAGGCTCTTGATGGAGTGCGACATATGGTTGAAGGTGCGAGTCAGCCGCCGCACTTCCCGTGAACCCAGCTCCCCCAGCGCCTCGGGGAAATGGCCTCTGGCCACCGCAACAGCGCCAGCTTCGAGATCCTCGAGCGGGCGCACCAGCTGCCGGGCAAAGCGCCAGGCCGCAAACAGAGTGATCACCAGCAGCACGCTCAGATAGATGATGAGGGGTTCGATATCGTCATCTTCAATCTCGGTCAGCGGGATCCGCACCCAGATTTTGCTGGCCTGCGGCGGCTGGATCCAGATGATGTAGTGATCCTGGATCTCGACCCGCACCTTGGCCGGGCCACCCAGCTCGCGACTGATGTTCTCCTCCAGATAGGGGTATGGCTTGGCATCGTTGAAGCCATGTTGCACCGCCTCGCTCTGGGTATAGATATCGGTACCGGTCGTCACATAGACCAGCGCCTCGGCATCTTCGCTCAGCGCCAGTTGTTCAGTGTTGACCGGAAAGATCAGCTTGACCTGATTGGCCAGCAAGTGACTGATCTGCTTGACGGTTGGCGCCAGCAGATAGTTATAGAAGGTGACGTAGGAGACTGCTTGATAGACCACCAGAACGGCAGCCAGAAACCAGAGCATGCGCGAGAACATGCTGCCGACCTTTTTCATGCACCGTCACCATCTGGCACGAACACATACCCCAGACCCCAGACGGTCTGCAGATAGCGGGGCTGGGCCGGATCCTGTTCCAGCAGGCGGCGCAGGCGGGAAACCTGCACGTCGATGCTGCGCTCGGTGGCGGTGTATTCACGGCCACGGGCCAGATTCATCAGCTTGTCGCGGGAGAGCGGCTCGCGCGGATGGCTGACCAGTACCTTGAGCACAGCAAATTCACCGCTGGTGAGCGCCATCGGCTCACCATCCCGGCTCAGCTCGCGGGTCGCCAGATTGAGTTGAAAGGCGCCGAAGTTGACCACCTTCTCTGCAGCAGAAGGGGCCCCCGGCAGCTCGACGGTATGGCGGCGCAGCACGGCACGGATCCGCGCCAGCAGTTCGCGGGGGTTAAACGGCTTGGGCAGATAGTCATCGGCCCCCATCTCGAGCCCGACGATGCGATCCACTTCATCCCCCTTGGCGGTGAGCATCAGCACCGGGATCTGGTTACCCGCTTCCCGCAGACGGCGGCAGATGGAGAGCCCATCCTCCCCCGGCAACATCAGGTCGAGCACCATCAGGCTGAAGTTTTCACGAGTCAGCAAGCGATCGGCCTGCTCGCCATTGGCCACACCGCGCACTACGAAGCCCTGCTCGGTGAGATAGCGCTCCAACAGGGAACGTAATTTCAGGTCATCGTCCACGACCAGGACCTTGTATTGCTGCTGACTCATTGCTTTGCCTCTTCATTCTTTAGCTGCCCCCAATACTAGGGGGGGATATAGCGGGAGCAAAGCACAAATATGTTACCGGTTATTACCCGTCCCGAGAGCGTGACGGCCATCAAGTCACTGCGCTGGCCAGCGACTCCCTGAATGGCGCCAGCCGAGCCATCACGATTTCCCTCGACAGCAAGAGGACAAAAGCTAATATTCCCGAGCAGTTAGCGATGAATACCCCTCTTTGACAGGTCCGCATCACCATGAAGACAAAGCTGATCACCCGCGAAGGCTACAACAAGCTGAAAGAAGAGCTCGATTTCCTCTGGCGCCAGGAGCGCCCCGAGGTCACCAGGAAGGTGGCATGGGCCGCCAGTCTGGGGGATCGCAGCGAAAATGCCGACTACCAGTACAACAAGAAGCGGCTGCGGGAGATCGATCGGCGGGTGCGCTACCTGCGCAAATGCCTCGAAGAGCTGGGGATCGTCGACTATGCCCCCGCGCAGGAGGGCAAGGTCTTCTTCGGCGCCTGGGTCGAGGTGGAAAACGATGAGGGCGAGACCAAGCGCTTTCGCATCGTCGGCTATGACGAGATCTTCGAGCGCAAGGATTACATCTCCATCGACTCCCCCATGGCCCGCGCCCTGCTCAAGAAAGAGGTCGGTGATGAGGCCATCGTCCGTACGCCAGTTGGTGACGTCTGCTGGTATATCAACGAGATCAGCTACCCCAAATAGCCGGACTGCTTGCCACAGGCACATCCTGAGTCACAGGTGCAATGGCAAGATAAACGCCCCCCTGCGACTTTATCAGTCTGACTGGTGCAGACCCCGGAGCAGGGTGGCATCCCGCAACACGACCCCATATAGTGCTCACACTTGGCGCCTGATGGCGCGGACTCGACCACAGAGGCCCTCAACAACATCATGATGCAAACCATAGAGAGACAGATTGCCGGTGAGCTCAATGCTCGCCCGGAGCAGGTGCAGGCCGCAGTGCGCCTGCTGGATGAAGGCTCGACCGTGCCCTTTATCGCCCGTTACCGTAAAGAGGTGACCGGCGGTCTGGACGATAGCCAGCTGCGTACTCTGGAGAGCCGCCTCGGCTATCTGCGTGAACTGGAAGATCGCCGTCAGGTGATCATTCGCTCCATCGAAGAGCAGGGCAAGCTGACCCCCGAGCTGATGCGCGAATTGAATGGCGCCGACAGCAAGACCCGGCTGGAAGATCTCTACCTCCCCTACAAGCCCAAACGCCGCACCAAGGGGCAGATGGCGATCGAAGCCGGGTTGGAGCCGCTGGCCAACCTGCTGCTCAGCGACCCGATGCAGGATCCCGAGCAAGCGGCTGCCGCCTTCCTCAATTCCGAACAGGGCATTGCCGACAGCAAGGCTGCCCTCGACGGCGCCCGCTATATCCTGATGGAGCGCTTCGCCGAGCAGGCCGACCTGCTGGAGAAGCTGCGCGACTACCTGTGGCAGAATGCCACCCTGCGCGCCCGCGTGGTAGCAGGCAAGGAGCAGGAAGGGGCCAAGTTCAAGGACTATTTCGAACACGACGAACCACTGCACAAGGCCCCCTCCCACCGGGTGCTGGCCATGCTGCGCGGCCGCAATGAAGGGATCCTCAATCTGGCGCTGGTCACCAGTGACGACGAGAGTGCCAGCCCCTGCGAAGGGATCATTGCCCACCACCTCAAGCTCAATCTGCAGAACCGCCCGGCCGACAAATGGCTGCAAGGGGTGGTGAGCTGGACCTGGAAGATCAAGTTGTCGCTTCAGATGGAGACCGAGCTGATCGGCCGTATCCGCGAGTCGGCAGAGGAGGAGGCAATCAAGGTGTTCGCCATGAACCTCAAGGATCTGCTGATGGCGGCCCCGGCCGGCATGCGCTGCACCATGGGGCTGGATCCGGGCATCCGCACCGGGGTTAAGGTTGCCGTGGTGGATGCCACCGGCAAACTGGTCGATCACGCCACCATCTATCCGTTCGAACCAAAACGCCAGATTGATCAGAGCCTCAAGACCCTGAGCGAGCTGTGCCAGAAACACAAGGTCGAGCTCATCAGCATCGGCAACGGTACCGCTTCTCGGGAGACCGACCGGCTGGTCAGCGATCTGTTCGAGCGCTACCCCGCCGCCAAGGCGCAGAAGATAGTGGTGAGCGAAGCGGGAGCCTCTGTCTACTCCGCCTCCGAGCTTGCCTCTCAGGAGTTCCCGGATCTCGACGTCTCGATCCGTGGCGCCGTCTCCATCGCCCGCCGCCTGCAAGACCCGCTGGCCGAACTGGTCAAAATCGATCCCAAGAGTATCGGGGTAGGTCAGTATCAGCACGACGTCGGCCAGAGCCAGCTGGCCCGCCGGCTGGATGCGGTGGTCGAGGATTGCGTGAACGCGGTCGGGGTCGATGTGAACACCGCCTCGGTCGCCCTGCTCAACCGGGTTTCCGGCCTCTCCCAGACGTTGGCCCAGAACATCGTCGCCTACCGGGATGAGCACGGCGCATTCAAGAGCCGTCAGCAGTTGCTGAAAGTGAGCCGACTCGGCCCTAAAGCCTTCGAACAGTGCGCCGGCTTCCTGCGCATTCGCGGCGGCAGCAATCCCCTCGACAGCTCAGCGGTACACCCGGAGTCCTATCCGGTGGTGGAGCGGATCCTCGCCAAGCTGGAGCAGACCGTGGAGAGCCTGCTCGGCAACAGCAGCCTGCTGCGCAGCCTGAAACCGGCCGACTATACCGATGAGAAATTCGGCGTACCTACCGTCACCGACATCATCGGCGAGCTGGACAAGCCGGGCCGCGACCCGCGCCCCGAGTTCAAAACCGCGACCTTCAAGGAAGGTGTGGAGCAGATCAGCGACCTGGTGCCAGAGATGGTACTGGAGGGGGTGGTCACCAACGTCACCAACTTCGGCGCCTTCGTCGATATCGGTGTTCATCAGGACGGGCTGGTGCACATCTCCTCCCTGACCGACCGTTTCGTCAAGGATCCCCGTGAGGTGGTCAAGGCCGGCGACATTGTGCGGGTCAAGGTGCTGGAGGTGGACGCCCCGCGCAAGCGGATCAGCCTGACCATGCGCCTCAACGAAAAGGCAGGGCAACCCGCCCGCAAGTCGGCTGAAGCGCGTAACAGCAGTGCTGGCAACACCAAACCAAGAAATGAGCCGCGCCAAAGCCCCCCTATGGGTGGTGCCATGGGCAACGCCTTCGCGGCAGCGCTCTCCAAAGCGAAAAAGTAACGAAACCTTCCAGAAGTCCTCTGAATGCAAAAAGCCCCACAAGGGGCTTTTTTACACGCGAAGCTCAGGATCACTGCGTCAGGGCAGCAAGAATACTCTCGGGCTCTCCATGCTGGGCCAGCACCTCCCGCAGTCGGTTGAATGCCTTGCAGGCCTCTTGCGGATATTTGCCGTAAGAGACAACGCCGGTGTGGCTCCAGCCAGCCGCCAGCATCACTTTCTTCTTGAAACTGGTTCCTTCAGTTCCCCCTCCCCCGAGCTGCATCAGAAACTGCTCCATCTGCAGGTGGGGAGGCGGTACACGGGAGAAGGTGGTGAAATCTTCCGCTTTGACTTCATCGAAATGCATGACAGCTCCTGTGAAATTGGAATGGGCCTGATCTTCAGGTTAGTTGCAAAACAGGCAAAGGAGCTGAAAGTTTGGCGAGGGTGATTCAGATATGCAGACTGAGGGACTGGGTAGAAGCCGGGCTGACAGCCTGTCGATAGTGGCCCGCGATGACGCTGTTGCGCTTGTCCATATAGGCACTCAGCACACCGCCCGATTTCGCGCTCTGCTCGGCCATCAGCTCTTTGCGCGCCTTGGCTTCACTCGCGGCGGCGCTGCGTGCAACGGCCAAATCCTGCGCAGAAGGCTCGGCAGGCGCCAGCGCTGCAGAGCGGATCTGCTGCATCTTGGCGATGGTAGCGGCAGGGTCACCGGGTACGACACTGGTATCGATCTTGACTTCGCCACCCGTCGCATAACGCTTGCCATCCGGCCCTTGCGTAAACTGATAGGTGGGTGAGCTGGCGTACTCTCCACCCGCAGACTGATGCGCCTGCTCGTGGGTACGCACCTCCTTGTCACGCTCGACAAGATCCTGAACCTGCTGCTCTTGCCGCTGTTGCTGCTCCTGCTGTTTGGGATCTTGCTGCTTGCGCTGCCCATCCTCACCGGTGGCTTCGACAAAGCGATTATCTGGCAGTGTCGTCGGGGCTAATTGCCCGGTTTCACGGCTGTTCTGGGAGGTCTGATTGCTGGAGGCCTGACCGGCTTTGGATTTCTCTTTCTGGGAGCCGACTTCGGATTCGGCAACGGAGGCTTGGCCCGCTCGGGCCTGCGGGATCAGTTCTGCCCGGCGATTATCCGTCCTCGCCGCTTCCACCTGGGGTTGCAGCTGTGTCGGGATAAGGGGGGGCAGACTGACATTGATGTTCATCTCACACCCGGATGTCGATCAGGGTTCCCATCATCTCGCTGGCGGTCTGCACTACCTTGGCAGAAGCACCAGCCTGCTGCTCGGCCACCTTGAGATTGACAAGCTCATCGGTCACTTGCACCTGATCCCCGCTGGGGGTGTTGAGGCGGGCGATCTGATTGGATGCCTTGTCGGCAATCTGCTCGGCTCGCTGAAATCCCTGTACCCCGCTGTTGAAAGCAGAATCAATACGCATGGTGTTACTCCTCTGGTCACAGCTTAATTATCCGCCAGACCAGAGGATTAATGAAGCTTGCCGGCTGTTTTTTAGCCAACAAAATCTCGAACGATTTCAATGAATTCGTCAGGGTGGGAGATAAAAGGTGCGTGTGAGGCCTTATTGAGGGTCACGCTACGGCTGGCAGGGTAGAGATAATCCAACAGGGGAATAGCCGCCTTGGGTACCAATGAATCCAGTCGCCCATAGATCCGCAACCAGGGCAGATCGAGCACCTGCAGCGGTTCGCGCAGATCAATCTCGGCCAACAGCGTCAGTCCAGCCTCGAGTGCGGCAAACTCGGGCGCCGGCCGCTCGGCCAGCCAGTGGCGCAACTGACGGATATCGTCCCGGGCATGTTCGCTGCCCATGGCCTGGATCGCCAGAAAGCGCTCTATGGTCTGGCGAAAATCCCCCGCCAGCATCTGGTTGAAGCCGGTCAGTACCTTGGGGGCGATCCCCGGCCACTCGTCGCGGGCCATGAAACAGGGGGAGCTGGCCACGGTGATCAGGGAGTGCAGCCGATCGGGATGCGTCAGCGCCAACTGGCTTGCCACCAGACCGCCGAGCGACCAGCCAAGCAGATGACACTTCTGCGGCAAGATGGCGGCCACCTGCTCGGCAAGCCAGGGCAGGCTGTAATCCACCTCGTCTGCCAGCAGGCTGTTGCCAAAACCGGGCAAATCTACCAGATGAACCCGATAGTGGGGCGCCAACTGTTGGGCAATGCCATGCCAGACCGCACCGTTCATCCCCCAACCGTGCAACAGCACCAGATCGGGCCCCTGGCCAAACTGCTCTACCGATATGCTCATCTAGACTCAAGATCCCTGCTCATGCTCTTGGGGTCAGCATGTTAAAGCGACTGCTCGCTAAAGCAAGCCCGCTGCTCGGCAACCACGGCGACTGGCAAGGGAGTTGCCTCCTCTGTCATCAGCCTTGCGACAACGAGCCCCTGCTCTGCAGCTGGTGTCGGCAGGCGCTGCACCAGTCACAGCCGAGATGCCACCTCTGCGCCGCACCGCTGGCTGACTATATAGAAGAGAGCATACCGGTCTGTGGTCGCTGCCAGCGCAGACCTCCCCCTTGGGAGCGGTTGCAGGTGATTGGCGACTACCAAACCCCCTACCCCATGCTGATCCCCCGGCTTAAATATTCCGGCCAGATCCTGCTGGCGCCGCTACTGGCACGCCTCTTGGCCGATCATCTGGATAGCCGCGAGCCGCCGGAGGCGATCATTCCGGTTCCCCTGCACTGGTGGCGGCAGTGGCGGCGTGGGTTCAATCAGGCGGAGGAGATCGCACAAGCCCTTGGCGAGTTCACCGGTATTCCCTGCGACAACACTCTGTTGCAACGCATCAAGGCGACCCCGCAACAAACAACCTTGAGCGCCGGGCAGCGGCGGCGCAATCTGCGCGGGGCATTCCGGATCCGCCCCCACCACTATCGCCATGTCGCCCTGCTCGATGACGTTGTGACCACAGGCGCCACCGCCGGTCAGCTCAGCCGTCTGCTCCATGAGAGCGGCATCACAAAGGTAGAAGTGTGGGCGATCTGTCGTACCCTGCGGCACAGCAAGTAGCCATCGGCATGCTACCCAAGCATTAATAACCGCGTTATCATGAATACCCTAGTCGTACACTCAGGTTTATGAGGATAGTGATGATCAGCATTTCCGACGCCGCACAGGCCCATTTCCGTAAACTGCTGGAAAAACAGCCTGATGGCACCAATATCCGGGTGTTTGTGGTCAATCCGGGAACCCAGAATGCCGAGTGTGGCGTATCGTATTGCCCGCCCGATGCCGTGGACCCGGAAGATCAACACCTGCCCTTCAGCGGCTTCGACTGCATGGTCGATCCCCTGAGCGCCCCCTTCCTGGTGGATGCCACCATCGACTTCGTGACCGATCAGATGGGCTCCCAGCTCACCCTGAAAGCACCGAACGCCAAGATGCGTAAAGTGGCCGACGACGCGCCGCTGATCGAGCGCATCGAGTACGTGTTGATGTCCGAAGTGAACCCCATGCTGGCCGGTCACGGTGGCAAGGTCACCCTGGTCGAGCTGACTGAAGACAAACTGGCCATCCTGCAGTTTGGCGGCGGTTGCAACGGTTGCTCCATGGTCGATTACACCCTGAAAGAGGGAATCGAGAAGCAGCTGCTGGAGAAGTTCCCGGGTGAGCTCAACGGTGTGAAAGACGCCACCGAGCACCAGCGCGGCGACCACTCCTACTACTGATTTGCAGCCCTTGCAGCAAAGAAAAGGCCCCGCCATCTGGCGGGGCCTTTTGCATGGGCAATCGGCAGATTACTCGTCCTTCTTGTCTCGCGACAGCAGGGCGATGGCCGCCTCTTTCGGGTTCTTACCCTCGTAGAGCACCTTGAAGATCTGCTCGCAGATGGGCATCTCGACGCCGCAGCGGGCCGCCAGCAGATGCACCTCTTTGGTGTTGCGATATCCCTCCACCACCTGACCGATCTCGGTCATGGCGGTGTTCACATCCTTGCCAGCCCCGAGGGCCAGCCCGAAGCGACGGTTGCGCGACTGGTTGTCGGTACAGGTGAGCACCAGATCCCCGAGCCCCGCCATCCCCATAAAGGTTTTGGCATCGGCACCCAGCGCAGCCCCCAGACGCTGCATCTCCACCAGACCCCGGGTGATGAGCGCGGTTCTGGCATTGGCGCCAAACCCGAGCCCGTCGGAGAGACCGGCACCGATGGCGATGACGTTCTTCACCGCCCCACCCAGCTGTAGACCGACGAAGTCCGGATTGGTATAGACCCGGAACGAGCGGCCACAGTGCAGCAGGTGGGAGAGATCGTCGGCGAACTCGTCGTGAGTCGAGGCGACCGAGATGGCGGTCGGCAAACCGGCAGCCAGCTCCTTGGCGAAGGTGGGGCCGGAGATGACCGCCAGCGGCATCTCGTCACCCAGCACTTCACGAGCCACATCCTGCAGCAGACGGCCACTGTCCGGCTCCAGACCCTTGGTGGCCCAGGCGATACGGGTATCGGGGCGCAGGAAGGGCTTGATCCGGATCAGCACATCGCCAAATACATGGCTCGGCACGACCAGCAGCAGCACGGGAGCCGCTTGTACCGCACGTTGCAGATCCGCAGTCAGCTGCAAATCGGCGGGAAAAGGGACATCAGGCAAAAATGCCTTGTTGCAGCGGTCTTGTTCCAACTCGGCGACATGAGCGGGGTCGTGACCCCACAGCAGGGTCGGATGACCATTGCGCGCCAGAGAAATGGCAAGGGCGGAGCCATAAGACCCCGCCCCCAAGACCGAGATAGCGATCTGGTCAGCCATTATCAGGCTTCCGCAGTCGCCTGCTGGGCCTGTGCTTGCGCCATGTGCTGGGCAAACAGGGCATCGAAGTTGACCGGTGCCAGGTTCAGCTGCGGGAAGGAACCCTTGCTCACCATGTTGGCCACGGCTTCGCGGGCATACGGGAACAGGATGTTCGGGCAGAAGGCAGCCAGGCAGTGAGCCAGTTGCGGCTCCGGCAGGTTACCGATGGTGAAGATACCGGCTTGCTGTACTTCGCACAGGAAGGCGGTTTCGGTTTCCAGTTTGCAAGTCACGGTCAGGGTCAGGACAACCTCATACACGTTCTCAGCCAGGATGTTGGTCTTTGTATCCATATCCAGCTTGACGTCCGGCTGCCACTCTTTCTGGAAGATGTGCGGGGTGTTCGGCGCTTCGAAAGAGACATCCTTGGTGTAAACACGCTGGATGTGGAATTCCGGTTGTACTTCCTGGTTGTTGATCTCGTCAGCCATTTCGTTTGATTCCTTGTTATATGGATAAGTGGGCTCAGGCCCTGCTTAAATCAGCGTTTCTTGGTTACCGGCAGATTCTCTGCACGCCATTGGGCCATGCCACCGCCGAGCACGTAAACCTGCTTGAAGCCAGCTTTGCTCAGCTGACGGCCCGCGCCGCCCGCAGTCATTCCCGACTCGCACACCACTATGATGGGGGCATCTTTATGCTTTTCAACCGGGCCCAGATTATTGCTCTGGATCTGGGTCAGCGGCAGGTGCTGGGCACCGGCCAGATGGCCCTTGGCATACTCTTCCTGACTGCGAATATCCACCACGGTGGCATTCTCGCGGTTGATCAGCAGGGTCGCGGTGTGGTTGTTGACGGTTTTTACCGGGGACAAACGGGCACGCACAGTGGTGTAAACCAGGGTGCCAGCCAGACCCAACCAGGCTGCGGTCAGCAGCGGGTTACGGGCCGCAAAATCCAAATACTCTTGCATCTTCTACTATCCAGGGACCAAGACAAGGGCCCGAGTATACATGGGGGTATTGATAAGATCAGCCATCTTGGCGGCAAAGCGCGAGCAGGCTCCCATCATCATTGGGCAGCGAGCATGGCAGGAAAGGCGTGGCTTGCAGGGCCACGGGAGCGCCCCTTGGCTATCAGGTGACTATTTCGGCAGATGTAGTAATATTACGCTAGTTTCATTTCCCGCATTTTTTCCAATCCGAGAGGACATAGTCTTATGTCAACAGCTAAGAAACCTTTGGTTCTGGTCATCATGGACGGTTGGGGCTACAGCACCAAGCAAGAGCACAATGCCGTCGCTGCCGCCAAGACTCCCAACCTCGATCGTCTGGCCCGTGACTACACCAGCACCCTGATCTCCGGCTCCGGCCTGGACGTCGGTCTGCCGGATGGCCAGATGGGCAACTCCGAAGTGGGCCACGTCAACATCGGTGCCGGTCGCATCGTCTATCAGGAGCTGACCCGCATCTCCAAAGACATCCAGGACGGTGAATTCTTCCAGAACGTCGAGCTGGCCAAGGCTGTTGACGCTGCCGTGACCAACGGCAAAGCCGTTCACATCATGGGCCTGATGTCCCCGGGTGGCGTACACAGCCACGAAGAGCACATTATGGGCATGATCGAAATGGCCGCAAAGCGTGGCGCCGAGAAGATCTACCTGCATGCCTTCCTGGATGGCCGTGACGTTCCGCCGCGCTCCGCCCAGTCCTCCATCGAGCTGTTCGACGCCCTGTTCGCCAAGCTGGGCAAGGGTCGTTTCGCCTCCATGATCGGCCGTTACTTCGCCATGGACCGTGACAACCGCTGGGATCGCGTGCAGCAAGCCTATGACCTGATGACCCAGGGCAAGGGCGAGTTCACTGCCGAGAGCGCCACCGAAGCACTGGCTGCCGCTTATGCCCGCGATGAGAACGACGAGTTCGTCAAAGCCACCCGCATCGGCGAAGCTGCCCCGATGGAAGATGGCGATGCGCTGATTTTCATGAACTTCCGTGCCGACCGTGCCCGTGAAATCACCCGCGCCTTCGTTGACACCGACTTCACCGGCTTCGCCCGTGCAGTCGAGCCGAAACTGAACTTCGTGATGCTGACCGAATACGCGGCCGACATCAAAACTGCCTGTGCCTACCCGCCGACCGCTCTGGTCAACACCCTGGGTGAGTGGCTGGCCAAGCAGGGCAAGACCCAGCTGCGCATCTCCGAAACCGAGAAGTACGCTCACGTCACCTTCTTCTTCAACGGTGGCGAAGAGTCCTGCTTCACCGGCGAAGATCGCGAGATCGTGGCCAGCCCGAAAGTGGCGACCTATGACCTGCAGCCGGAAATGAGCTCCGAAGAGCTGACTGACAAGCTGGTTGCAGCCATCAAGAGCGGCAAGTACGACGTCATCATCTGTAACTACCCGAATGGCGACATGGTTGGTCACACCGGTGTGTTCGATGCCGCCGTCAAAGCGTGTGAAGCCGTTGACCACTGCATCGGTCGTGTCACCGACGCCCTGGCCGAAGTGGGTGGCGAGTGCCTGATCACTGCCGACCACGGCAACGCCGAGAAGATGCTGGACGAAGAGACTGGTCAGGCCCACACCGCCCACACCAATCTGCCGGTTCCGCTCATCTATTTCGGTCGCAAAGCCGAGGTAGTTGAAGGTGGCAAACTGTCCGATCTGGCCCCCACCATGCTGACCCTGATGGGTCTGCCGGTGCCGCCGGAAATGACTGGCAAGCCCCTGATGATTCTGAAATAATCCTTCCCCATGCGGGGATGCGAAGTTATTTCACAGAAAACCAGTCGCGTCGGCCTGTTGGCCGGCGCGCTGTTTTTTTGCCTGTCATTTGGCGCCAGCACACCGGCTTTGGCCACCAATCAGCAGCTGGGGACCATGCAGTCCCAGATCAAAGAGCAACAGAAGACCATCAAGCTCAGCAAGCAGGAGCTTGCCAAGCTCAATACCCAGCTCAAGGCTGACGAGCAGGCCATCTCGGCCGCCGCCGCCAAACTCAACC
Source organism: Aeromonas sp. s8 (assembly GCF_040907785.1). Taxonomy (NCBI): domain Bacteria; kingdom Pseudomonadati; phylum Pseudomonadota; class Gammaproteobacteria; order Aeromonadales; family Aeromonadaceae; genus Aeromonas; species Aeromonas sp. s8. The sequence goes on along the minus strand of NZ_JBFOCL010000008.1, from coordinate 7,714 downwards.
AGACCAAGCAGCAGTTGAAGCAGAACCAGCAGACGCTGGCGACCCTGCAAAAAGACAAGCTGGGGCTGGAAGTTCAAGCCAAACATCAGAAGCAGTTGCTGGCCAAACAGGCGGAGAGCGCCTTTCAGGCGGGCAACCACGACTACCTCAAACTGCTGCTCAATCAGCAGGATCCGGCCAAACTGAGCCGCTCACTCGACTACTACGACTACCTCAACAAGGCCCGCATCGAGGCCATCGACGCCCTGCGCGCCACCCGTGACAAGCTGGCGAAAAACCAGCAGGCCACCAAAGAGACCGAAACCAGACTGCAGACCCTGCTTACCGAACAGCAGGAGCATCACCAGACCCTGCTGGCCAGCCAGCAGAGCCGGGCCAAGGTGCGCAACCAGTTGCAGCAGTCGGTACAGGATGACGAACAGAAGCTCACCAAGCTGGTCAAGGCCGAGAAAGCGCTGAAAGCGCGGCTGGAAGAGCTGCGTCGCAAGCGTGAAGAGCAGGAGCGCCGTGAACGGGCCGAGCAGGAGCGGCTGGCCAAGCTGAAAGCGGAACAGGAGCGTCAGCGCAAGCTGGCCGAACAGCGCCGTGCCGAGCAGCAACGACTCGCCGCCCAGCAGAATAAAACCGTCAAACCGGTAGAACCGGTTGAAGAGGTAGCCAGCACCAAGCCGGAGCGTGGCTCGGGCATCAGCAGTGCCGGTCACTACAGTGGTCTCAAGACCAATGGCAGCCTGCGCTGGCCGGTACAGGGGCCGATCCTCATCTCTTACGGTTCGCCTCGCACCGCCCAGCTTAAGTGGAAAGGCACCCTGATCGGCGCCAGCGAAGGGACCCAGGTCAAAGCGGTTGCACCGGGACAAGTGGTCTACGCCGACTGGCTCGACGGCTTCGGTATGCTGCTGGTGATCGACCACGGTAAAGGCTATATGAGCCTCTACGGTCACAATCAGTCGCTGCTGCGTCAGGTTGGCCAGAATGTGGAACAGGGTGAACCGGTGGCACTGGTCGGTGACAGTGGCGGTCAGGACAGACCGGGCCTCTACTTCGAAATTCGCTATCAGGGCGAGGCGATCAACCCGACCAAATGGCTGGCCAAGGGTTGAGTTAACCCGGCCGAAAAACGCATCACACGCTCACTAGCAAAAGCCTGCATCACGCAGGCTTTTGTCGTTTCAGGAGCGCCCTCCCCACTGTCGGCTTAATTTGATGAAAAATTACCTAATTTTTCGCTCGGCTCAGGGAAACACAACCAGACCGATCTGCTCCAGCAAGATCTGCTGCTGATCCTCGTTGATCTGTACTCCCTGCAGATCGACCCGACGCAAATCCAGCCCCGGCAGATCGCACTGGCGCAGATCGCAGCCCTGCAGCTTGAAGCTGGTCCAGTCGATCTGGCCAAACTCGGAGCCGCTGAGATCGGAACCCGCAAGCGAGGCACCAAACAGGTTGGCCCCCTGCCAACGGTTGCCGGTCAGCTCGCACTTCTCCAGCAGGCAGCCCTCGAAGCTGGCGTAGCTGAAGTTGTTGCCGGTCAGATGGGCCTCGCAGAAGTAGCTTTTGGCGGTGATCTGGTTGGCGAAGCTGGCGTGGCCGAAGTTGATACCGACCGCCTGACAGTCGCGCATCTCCAGCCCCAGACACTGGCTGCGGCTGCAATCGGCCATGGTGAGATCGCAGCGCAGAAAGCTCGCCTCGCGCAGCTCGCAACCCTGCAACAGGCAGCCCCGTTCACTCTCCCGATCGTAGAAGCTGCAGTCAATGAAGCGGCTATCGCTCAGATCCAGCCAGGAGAAGTTGCAGCCGATAAAGCGGCACTCCGAGAACTGCTCCCCCTCCACATCCTGTTGCTCGAACCGGACATCCACGAACTGCTTGCCTCTGATCATCGGAAAACTCCTGCAAAAACGGCTTCATATGCTGACTTTATCCGCCAAAAACGGTAATGTTACATGTAACATCCACGCTGGACACCCCTATGAGCCCCACCCGCAAGCGCCGCCCCACCCTGCAAGATATCGCCGACCAGACCGGCGTGACCAAGATGACTGTCAGCCGCTATCTGCGCGACCCGCAGACCGTAGCGGAGGGGACCCGCGAGCGGATCGCAGCTGTAGTGGAAGAGCTGGGTTATATCCCCAACCGGGCGCCGGATATTCTCTCCAACGCGACCAGCAAGGCGATCGGCATCCTAATCCCCTCCCTCTCCAACCAGGTCTTCTCGGCGGTGATCCACGGCATCGAGTCGGTGACCCGACCGGCCGGTTACCAGACCCTGCTGGCCCACTACGGCTACAGCCCGGAGAGAGAGGAAGAGCAGGTCGCGTCCCTGCTCTCCTATCACGTGGATGGGCTGATCCTCTCCGATAGCCAGCACACCGAACGCACCCGCAAGATGATCGCCACCGCCGGCATTCCGGTGGTGGAGACCATGGATCTGCCGCAAACCCCCATCGACATGGTGGTCGGCATGGACCATAGAGCCGCCGCTCGGGCCATGGTAACAGAGATGCTGCGCCGGGGCCGACGCAAGGTGGTCTATCTGGGAGCGCGGCTCGACGTGCGCACCCAGCTGCGGATGGAAGGTTACTATCAGGCGATGACCGACTTCGGCCTCACCGGCCAGCATCTGCTGACCGAACAATCCTCCAGCTTCACTCTGGGGGGCGAGCTGCTGGATCAGGCGCTGGTGCGCTATCCCGACCTCGACGGCCTGTTCTGCACCAACGATGACCTGGCGGTGGGCGCCCTGCTGCAGTGTCAGGCCAAGTGGATCCCGGTGCCCCAGCAGATCGCCATCGCCGGTTGCAACGCCCTCGACATCGGCCACGCAATGACCCCCAAGCTGGCCAGTATCGCCACCCCGCGGGAAGCGATCGGTCGGGAGGCGGCCACCATGCTGCTGGCACGTCTCAGCGGCCAATCCCAACCCGACACCCGCAAGGATATCGGCTTCTCCCTCTATGTCGGGGAGAGTCTGGGGTAATCCCTTCCCTCACCCACTTAAGTCACGCTGATAGCAAACAGGCCACCCGAGGGTGGCCTGTTTGGTTTTCTGCACAACTGACGCTTAGCGTTTAACCAGCTCAACCGCTTCGCGGGAGAGGCGGGTCACCTCTTCCCAGTTGCCGCTCTTGACCGCATCGGCCGGCAGCATCCAGGAGCCGCCGACGGTGGCCACGCACTTGAGCGCCAGATAGTCGGCCACGTTTTTCGGGCCGATACCGCCGGTCGGGCAGAACTTCACCTGGGGCAGCGGGGCGGCAATGGCGGAGAGCGCCTTGGTACCGCCGTTCGCTTCGGCCGGGAAGAACTTCAGATGGTCGTAGCCCGCTTCCAGCGCCTGCATCACTTCAGACGGAGTTGCCACGCCCGGGATCAGCGGTGCAGTGCTCTTGGCCGCGTGGGCCAGCAGGGCCGGCGTCATCCCCGGGGAGATGACGAAGCGGGCACCGGCGGCAACGGCTGCGTCAAACTGCTCGCAGTTGAGCACGGTACCAGCACCGACCATGGCATCCGGCATCGCCTTGGCGATGAGGGCGATGGCATCGAGCGCCACCGGGGTGCGCAGGGTGATTTCGAAGACTGAGATGCCGCCGTCGAGCAGCGCCTTGGCCATCGGCAGGGCCTGATCCAGCTCGTTGATAACCATCACGGGTACCAGCGGGGAGGCGGCAAACACCTCGGCCGGGGTCACTTTCCAGTTCTGCATAGCTCTTCCTTAGTCAAAGATGGTAGCGCCACACTCGGCGCTCGATACCGCGCGACGCATCACGCTGAACAGTTCACGGCCCCACCCCTCTTGTTCCAGAGTGAGGTCAATCTCGGCCTGGGTACGGCCACTCAAATCGGTCAGGCAGTCGAGGCTGCCGCTTACCGCGTCAACCCGCAGCAGGTCGCCATCGGCCAGCAGGCCGATGGCCCCGCCGTGCAGCGCTTCCGGAGTGACATGGATGGCGGCCGGGATCTTGCCGGAGGCACCGGAGAGGCGGCCATCGGTGACCAGCGCCACCTTGTAACCAGCCTTCTGCAGGTTGCCGAGCACCGGCATCAGCTTGTGCAGCTCCGGCATGCCGTTGGCGGCCGGGCCATTGTGGCGCACCACGATCACGGCATCCTGATTGAGATCGCCCGCCTTGTAGGCCGCTTCCACCGCATGCTGGGAGGAGAAAACCCGCGCCGGGGCTTCAATCACCCGATACTCGGGAGCCACGGCGGAGACCTTGACCACGGCGCGGCCCAGATTGCCCGCCAGCAGCTTGGTGCCGCCAGTGGCCTGGAACACGCTGCCGGAAGGCGACAACACGCTCGCATCGCCGCTCTCGCCCACCGGCTGCCATACCAGCTGGCCATCCACCAGTGCCGGACGGCTGAGGTGATCCTGCATCTCGCCAAAGACCGGAGTAGCGTCCATGTGGATCAGCCCCTCTTGCGCCAGACGGCGCATCAGGCCGGGCACGCCGCCTGCCTGTTCGAAGGCGTTGACGTCGGCCGGGCCGTTCGGGTACATGCGAACCAGCAGCGGCACCACGTCGGAGAGATCGCTGATGTCATCCCAGGTCAGCGCCAGACCGGCGGCGCGGGCCAGCGCCACCATGTGGATACTGTGGTTGGTGCTGCCGCCGGAGGCGAGCAGGGCCACCAGACCGTTGACCAACGAGCGCTCATCCAGCACCTCGCTCAACGGGCGATAGGACGGGGAACCCGGGATCATGGCGCTGATGCGGCGGGCCGCTTCGGCGGTCAGGGCGCGGCGCAGCTCGCTATGGGGATGAACAAAAGCAGAGCCCGGCAGCATCAGGCCCATGGCCTCGAATACCAGCTGGTTGGTGTTGGCGGTGCCGTAGAAGGTGCAGGTGCCTGCCGCGTGGTAGGCGCCGCACTCCATCTCCAGCAGGGCATCGCGACCCACTTCACCGGCGGCGTACTTCTGACGCACCTTCACCTTCTCGTCATTGCTGATGCCGCTCGCCATGGGGCCGGCAGGAACAAATGCAGTCGGCAGGTGAGCGTGGGAGAGGGCCCCCATGATCTGACCCGGAGCGATCTTGTCGCAGATACCGAGCAGCAGGGTCGCATCAAAGGTGTTGTGAGAGAGCGACAGCGCGGTCGCCTGGGCGATCAGGTCGCGGGAGAAGAGGGACATGTCCATTCCCGGCTGACCCTGAGTCACGCCATCGCACATGGCGGGCACGCCACCGGCAACCTGAGCACTGTGGCCCAGCTCGGCCAGTACCGCCTTGATCTGATCCGGATAGCCCTGATAGGGCTGATGGGCGCTCAACATATCGTTGTAGGCGGTGACGATGCCGACGTTGGCGCGGGTCATATCGAGAATGCGACCCTTCTCGTCACTGCTGCAGGCAGCCACGGCGTGAGCCAGGTTGCCACAGGCCAGCGCGGCGCGGGTCTTGCCCTGCTCGGCCTGACGCTGGATGCGGGCCAGAAATGCCTGACGACGGGCGACACTGCGCTCGCGGATGCGGGCGGTGACGTCGGAAATTACCTGATGAATCATTGGGCTTGCTCCAATGCTGTGACGGCGCGGTCAACCACCTGTTCGAAGGTGCCGTCTATATCAATGTGGAATACACCGGCTTCGCCATCCGGGCGCTCCAGGGTATCGAACTGACTTTGTACCATGCTTTCACGCATGAAATGGCCTTTGCGGGCACGCATCCGCTCGAGGATCAGCGGCTGGCTGCCATCGAGGAAGATGAAGCTGACCGACTCGTTGCCTTCGCGGATCTGGTCGCGGTACTTCTTTTTGAGGGCGGAACAGACAATGATGCCGGTCTCGTTCTTCTGCTCGAGACTGTAGGCGGCGTCGCGGATCCGCTCCAGCCAGGGGGCACGATCCTCATCGTTGAGGGGGTTGCCGCCAGCCATCTTCTGGATGTTGGCCTTGGGGTGCAGGTCATCACCATCGATGAACTTGGCGCCCAGCGCTTCGGCCACTTTCAGACCCACGCTGGATTTGCCGCTACCACACACACCCATCACGATAATGCACTTACCCGCCATAATTTGACCTCTGTCCCACTTTTCAAAAAACCAGCTGTTGATGGGTTCTAATCTAACACGTTACCGGTAACATGTTACCGGTAACTATTGAAAATGTGAAGTCTGCCACAGACTGAGCAAACCCATAGTCACCTGGGCATATGATGTTGAGCCCTTGCCATAAATCTAAATAAATCATAAAGATATGGTTTGCCGATGGATCGGCAAGGTGTCACGACTGAACTTGGAAAAAGGAACGCATAACAATGTCTGACCTCTCCCTGATCATGACAGCCGCCGGCTCGATTGTGCTGCTGCTCTTCCTGGTGATGAAGGCCCGGCTCCACGCCGTGGTAGCCCTGATCCTGGTCTCCATGGTGGCGGGTCTCGCTGCCGGCATGAACCCGGCCGACATCGCCGCCACCATCCAGAAAGGGATGGGTGGCACCCTCGGTTTCGTCGCGGTAGTGGTGGCGCTGGGCGCCATGTTCGGCAAGGTGATGGAAGTGACCGGCGCCCTCGACCGGGTAGCCCACACCCTGCTCGGCAAGTTCGGCGTCAAGCGCGCCAACTGGGCCATGGCCCTGACCGGCTTTGTCTGCGCCCTGCCGCTCTTCTTTGACGTGGCCGTGGTGCTGCTGATCGGCGTCGCCTTCGCCATCGTCCGTCGTGGCGGCGGCAGCGTGGTGAAGATTGGTATCGCCCTGCTGGCGGGTATCGCCACCTGCCAGGCCTTCCTTATTCCAGCGCCGGGCCCGATCCTGGTGGCTTCCCAGCTGGGTGCCGACTTCGGCTACATGATCCTGTTCGGCCTGATCGCCGCCGTACCGGCGCTGATCCTGGCGGGCCCGCTGTTCGGTGACTTCATCAGCAAGATCGTCGATGTACCGCTGCCTGCCGATGCCCAGAACAGTGTCCACGATGACAGCAAATCCCTGCCCTCCTTCGGGCTGGCCATGGGCCTCATCGGTCTGCCGCTGCTGCTGATCGGCCTCAAGACCATCGTCGGTCGCTTTGTCGAGGCGGGCTCCACCCTGCACAACTGGCTGGAGTTCATCGGTCACCCCTTCACCGCCATCATGGTCGCCTGTCTGGCCGCCTTCTATCTGCTGGGTATTCGCCGCGGCATGTCCCGTGACGAGGTGATGAGCGTCTGCAACAGCGCCATCCAGCCCGCCGGTGTCATCATCCTGGTGACCGGTGCCGGTGGCGTGTTCAAGCAGGTGCTGGTTGATTCCGGCGTGGGTGCCGCGCTGGGCAACATGCTGGCCGACTCCGGTCTGCCCATCGTCGCGCTGGCCTTCATTCTGGCCGCTGCGGTGCGGGTGATTCAGGGTTCTGCCACCGTCGCCATGCTGACCGCCTGTGGTCTGGTGCTGCCGATGCTGGAACCCCTCGGCCTGAACGGTGCCCAGCTGGCTGCCGTCACCATCGCCATCGGCGGCGGTGCCATCGTGCTCTCCCACGTCAACGACTCCGGTTTCTGGCTGGCGAACCGCTACCTCGGCCTGACCGAGAAGCAGACCCTGCAGACCTGGACCGTGATGGAGACCATCATCGGCACCACTGGCGGCGTGATGGCGATGATCATCTACAGCTTCCTCTGACAAGGGCGAAATGTGTCTAGTCCTGAAATAGGTTTACACATTTTCAACTAGCATTTCTCTACTCAGAACCCCCTATGCACCGCATCGGGGGTTCTGTATTTCAACGC